>JAHEBK010000165.1 GCA_024642295.1 Flavobacterium sp.
TGTAACCCAAAGCGGCTGATTTGTTGAGTAGTATGTAACGCAACAAACCCTGCTAGAGTTTGAAACTCTAGCAGGGTTGCCTTTCTCTTTTTTTTTAAATTAAGAAAGCTGTAACAGTTTAATGATTACAACTTTCTTTTTACTTTGCTTACTTAGCTTTGTGGGTACGAGCTAGAAGCTCGCACTCAATGTCATTAAGTTAAGGATAAAAACATCCTGTTTTGTCATTCCGACGAAGGAGGAATCACACTAGTTGCTCACGTTATGTGATTTCTCCTTCGTCGAAATGACACAAAATACGCTTAACTTAATGACATTGAGCTTACACTAGCCGTTGAACTTATTTCTGCTCGTACCAGCTGGAGCAAATTTGTAAGCCCGTTCGCGCAGGTATTTACCTGTGACCCGATCGCGCATACTTACCACACCTGTGACCCGTTCGCGCAGGTATTTACCTGTGCCCGCTCCAATAATTACCCAAAAACAATATATTTTTAGTCTTTTTTCTTTTTTAAAAACAAAGAAAGCTGTAACCGTTTTACTTGTTGCAACTTTCTTTTTACTGCATTTGCTCAACTGTTTGGGCAAATGCCTGCGCGAACAATTGAATATAAATCTGAGCGATTGGGGTTTTAGCGTTATGTTACCAAATTATTGCCTAGGATAGTTTGGATAGTTGTCTTGGTCGTAGTCTGGATATTTTGGTTCTCTAGATTGGGTTTTAATAGATATTGGTAAAGTGTATGATGTTCTAACTTTTCGTCCTCTTTGCACGCCTGGAATCCAGTTTTCACAATTGGTTAAAACTCTTATAGCTTCTTCTCCAGTACCATGACCTAGGTCTCTAATAATTTTAGGATTTACAATTTTACCTTTTTTGTCAATTACAAATTTTATATATATTTTACCATTTAGATCTGGCACATCTGGTGCTTTAAAATTTCTTCCAAAATATGTGTAGAAATTTTCTATCCCATTTTTAGGTCTTGGACTAGTTTCTAATTCAGTATATTGATATGTTATATTGTTTTCATCAATACTTTCTCCCGAGATTAGTTTTCCATTTTTGTAGATTTCTTTATAACTAAATTTTGGTTTTAAAAATGATCCTTCCCAAACACCTTCTTTAAAGCCATTTTTTAATTCTCCTTTTTCATTTTCATTATCATAAAATCCATTCCCATCTACCGTTTTTTGTACACCATTCTCGTCCCAAAATTGATTAATCTTATATTGAGAAATTAATTTCTTATCACCATCAATATACTCTATTTCTATTTTTTGGTTACCATTTTTATACCACTGTATTTCTTTACCTCTTCTTTTAGATTCAGAATAAGTAAGACTAGTTTTTTTCTGACCATTTTCGTAATAATAGGTAAATTCTCCCTCCTTGTCTGTAAATTCTTTTGATTTTGAGTGGCCTTCCATTAGTAAAATCCCTGACTTGTAATAATCTTTTATTTCATAGAGTTTAACTTGTGGAAATTTTGATACAATCCTATAATATTTGCTATTGCTTGCTGTAGATTCTTTCCATAGCGAATCGAAATAGATTGTTTTTTCAATTTTATTTTGTGCAAAAAATAAGGTTGGGAAAAGTAAAAGAATAATTTTTAATTTTTTCATTTCAAAGGAGTGTTGGTTGTTTTTATAGATTCATTTTGTTAAAATATATTTAGATACTTTTTTATAAGGTTAAATCTTTGGGATCTAATTTACTTATTTCGAAAATCCCCGCGAATCCTTTCGTGTGAGATATGAGCCACACGAAAAGATTCGTGCAGTTGCTGGATTTTTAAGTATGTAAGAAACGAGAACTTTTATCTAAATAATTTAAAAATGCGGTTTTCAATTTTTACAAAATAGATACCAGCTTGAAATTTTGAAAGGTCTAATACGTTTCCTTTTCCAGTTAAAATAGTTTTGTCATTTTCATTGGTTACAACATAACTTGATTTAAGAGGTAACTTAAAAACCCCATTGGATGAAGGATTTGGATATAATAAATCATAGGGTTTTTCTATTTCGTTTGCAGCTAAACTTGATTTCAATTTTCTAGCGCCAAAATCTTTAGCATCTTTACTTGAAATGCTAATTTTTAAATAGTTGTCTAGTATCCTTTTTGCTTCTTTAATTTCAGTAGGGGTACCATAAAAAAGATAATATTCTTCTCTATAGGTCTCATAATTATTACCTTGTAAAGCATTAGGGTTGATGATTGCATCAAATTTCCCCTTAAATCCAATCCAACTCATAGTTGGGGTTCTAGTGAAAGAATCATTAATGTTAAATTCTGAATTTCTTTCGTATTCATACTTGTTTATAAAATTCCCATCAGCTTCTCTGCCTATAATTGGGAATTTATTAACCTCGCTTTTTGGTCTGTAAAAAGCAAGTGATTTACCAGATGTTCCATTGCTACTTGGGTCTTCAGACAGCATAAAAAAATCACTAAAGGCTTGTGCTTTATTATTTTTAAGTGCCTTGATAATAGTTCTATTTTGGGTAAACCAGGTGCCATCCTCTAATAAAACATGCCTCCATTTAGGGGCCCATCTAGCAATATCCATTCGTATGGACCAGGCGCAGGATAAGTATGATAAGTCTTGATAAGTTGTTTTGTATGGACTATCTTTGAGTAAACTAGGATTGTTAGGCAACGTTACTTTTGTGAATTTACTAGGATCTAAAATGCGTTGTCCTGCATAGCTAGGGTCATCTTTTTTTCCTGCATCTTTTCTAATAAAACCATTTACAAATTGTTCCAAACTGTGATTGGGTTTCATATCGTATCTATACTCATAATAATGTCTTATAACTGCTGTTTTTATTTTTTGATTATCAACAGTTAAACCCTCATAATTTTCGTAAGTACCTACGTAATTAAAAGGGCTACCAATCTCATCCGCATGCGTAATTGTGCTATCCTCTACTAGATTATCCTCGTCAGAATTTGAGGAATCTCCGGGTATTAAAACGGTGTCATTAGGGTTAGAAGTACTATGGTCTGGATTTGTTTTATCTACAGGAGAATAGGAATCATCGTAAAGGTTATTTCCCTTTTTAGGTAGATTAGTAACTGGGCCTTCATATTGTGTAAAATCATAATCCCCATCAGCCTTCCATAGAGCAAGTTGATACGGACCTACTATCATTTTTTTATTTGTAGTGATACCTTTGTTTAATGAAGTATTGTTTTCGTCAACAATTAAGCACTTAGTTCCAAGAAACTCATTAAATCCTGCTTGGGTTGGATTGTACCTTCCTCTATGCGCATCGTCTCTTATGCTAGATTGGCCAGATCGTCCATATTGATCGGTTTGAATATCCATAATATCCCAATCATTTGAGTTTTTATCTGCAAATGGAATTTTGATTTCATTTATGATACCACCAGCATTTGCGCTAATACCGATTTGAAAACCAGTGTTTCCAGAGGTAAGATGATGCGTTGTTTCTCTATTGTCTGAATAGGAAACAATACTTTTGCTTTGTTGTGCAAAAGAGATTTGCATGAATAGTATAATTAAAATGAATCTCATTTTATGATTTTTCTTAAATGGATGAAATTTTTATTTTGATTTTAGTCTTTATTTTTTTTCAGCAGTAAATAAATAATCTCCAGAACCTACTTCCAGCAATGCTACGCCATCTTTATATGCTAACAATTTAATGTCCGTTTGCTTATCAATCGCTTGTTTCCCTTCTTTAATAGATTTCACGTTTGATGTTGGAATATAAATTATTGCTTTTGAATTAGTTGGAATAGTAACTCCCATAGTAATTGTATTGTTTTTTAATGTCCAAGAAGATTTTATTGTACCATTAATACTGTTGTAACTACCATCGACATGACCCATTTCTGCGCTAATAGCTGGCTTTATGATAATGTTTCTGTAACCTGCATCTTCAGTATCTATACCCACTGCGTATTGGAACATCCATTCGGCAACTGACCCAAAGGCATAATGACTAAAAGAGTTCATGGCAGCGTTAATGTTTGAATTATTAGTTGCATCTTTTGTGTAACTATTCCATCGTTCCCATATTGAAGTACTTCCATTTTTTATGGAGAATCCCCAACTAGGGTATTTGGTTTGCATGAAAAGTTTAAAGGCTAAATCATGGTAGCCATATTTGGATAAAGCTGGCATGATATGTTTGGTTCCAATAAATCCTGTTGAAAATGTCAAACCGTTATTTTCTATTTTTTCGGCTAATCGAGCGGCAGCTTTTTTAGCTAGATCAGCATTTGGATATAGGTCAAAATACAAGGCTAGTGCATAGGTTGTTTGGGTGTCCTCAGTTGTTAATCCATTATTTAAAATGTACTTTTTTGCGAACGCTTTTTTAATATTTTCAAATAATGTATTGTATTTAATCTGATCCTCTTTTTTGCCTAAAGCACCAGCCATTTCTGCCATTAATTTAGCATCATATCCGTAAAAAGAAGCTGCAACGTATTCTTTACTAGTTTCTTCGTTTACGGATAACCAATCACCCCAATTATTTCCTGCAGGAGGTCTTAAGAAGTTAGTACTAGCATCTGCTTGAAAATCCATGAATTTTTCCATACCAGCATACATATATTCTAAAATACGAGTATCGTTATAGACTTTATACATGTTGTAAGGGATTATTACGCCTGCATCCATCCAAGCAGGAGAATATTGATCTGGTCTAGAGTAGGGGAAAGGAGCAAAATTAGGGTAAGCACCGTACCATAATTGGGCATCATTTAAGTCGGCTAAATATTTT
>JAHEBK010000166.1 GCA_024642295.1 Flavobacterium sp.
CTAAAAGGCGGACATTCAGGTATGGACATTCACCGTGGATTAGGGAATGCGAATAAAATTATGAACCGAATTTTATTTGATGCGTTTGATGATTTTGGGTTACAAATTGCCGAAATAAAAGGAGGAAGTTTGCGTAATGCCATTCCGAGAGAAAGTGTGGCTACAGTAATTATTGCTGCCGTTTATGACGAGGCTTTTGTGTTTGATATGCAACAGATTGTAAACGAAATCAAGAATGAATTCAAAACAACTGAACCAAATTTCGAAGTGGTTTTCGAAAAATTAAAGCAAACACCTAAGTCGGTGATGCCTTCAATGGCACAGTATTATTTTGTTCGTTCAATGTATGCGGCTCACAATGGTGTGTATAGTATGAGTGCGGATTTTGATAATTTGGTAGAAACATCCAATAATATTGCAATTGTTGAAGTAGGAAACGGAAAACTAGAAGTTAAATGTTTGACACGTTCTTCGGTTGAGTCGGCTAAATATGACTTGGCTACAGGAATTCAATCTGCTTTTGAGTTAATGGGTTGCGAAGTAGAATTTGGAGGAGCTTACCCAGGTTGGACCCCTAATCCAGAGTCGGAAATTTTGAAAGTTTTACTGCCTATTTATGAAAAGCAAAACAATGAAAAACCAAAAGTAGCGGCTTGTCACGCTGGATTAGAATGTGGAATATTAGGAATTAATTATCCTGATATGGATATGATTTCGTTTGGGCCTACTATTCTTGGAGCTCACAGTCCTGATGAAAGAGCGAGTATTTCATCTTCTCAAAAATTCTGGAATTTTTTGGTAGAAGTTTTGGCGAATATCCCTCTTCAATAGAATATTCGGTACCCAAAAAAAAGTGTTCAGTTGCGTTGAGTAACTGAACACTTTTTCTATAAAATGAATACTTTTTTAGTCTCTTTTAGGATTGTTTTTTTTCTCTCTTTTTTCTTCTTTTTTTTCTTTTGCGGTTTTCAGCGGTTCTTTTTTAACTGTTTTCTTAGCATCTTGACTTTTTGCCATGGGAATTGTTTTTATGGTTGTGTTAAGTAAATGTAGGTCTTATTTTGGTTACTAATGATTTTAATGGATATAAAAAATCCTCAACTATTTTGTAATTGAGGAATAATTTATAAACAAATAGTTTCCTGATAGTATTATTTTACTTTTTTAAGAATTTTATATTCTTCATAACAACCACTAATAGCATCCATAATTTGGAGGTCGTTAGCTGTTTGAATAAAAGATTCTGAGTAATTGCATCGTTGTAAAATTTCGGCAATTTCTTTTTTATCTACACCAAGAAGTACAGCGATAGTTTCTCTATCAAATTTAGATTCCAAAAGATTTCGAACGGTATCGTCCTTTTTCATGTCTTTTAGTTTTCGCAATTCATTCCCTTTTTTTCCAAAGATATTATACAGCATATCAGCAGGATTAAAGATAGAACCTAAAATTTTATTGAAAGCATTAGGTGCGTATTGACCCGTTTCATATCCTTGAGTTAATCCAGAAATACTATAACGGTAGTTCTCTTTAGTTGGAATAGTTTTAGAATCGACTTCTAAGTAACCAGTTAGATTAAAAGGTCTTATGACTATTTCTTCCAGTGCAATGGCTCTTTCAGTTAAAAATATTTTGGCAACTTTATTTTTTAACCAGTCATTGGTAACTTTTACTCTAAGAGATTGAAAACCTAAGAGAGAAATGTGTAAAGTGTCATTAGGATGCACATCAATTTCAAAATAACCTTTAGCGTTAGTTTGTGCTCCTCTTACCTTATTTATGTTGATGACATTGGCGTCTATCAAGGGAAGTTTAGTGTTGTCGTTATAAATATAACCAGTAACTTTTTGAGAAGATTGGGTTTCTTGTGCAAAGAGCGACAAGGATAGCGTTAAAAAAAAGAAAACTACAAAATATTTCATAAATTGTTTTAAGACTTTAAAAGTAATAAATCAACTTTAAATATTTTGTAGTTTTCGTGTATAATTACAAGAAAATTAACAGATGAGAATTAGTCTCTTCTTGGTCTTCTTGGTCTTGGAGCATCTCCTGAGTTTTCAGAACGTCTTGGAGCTCTTTCAGAAGAACCTTCAGATCTTCTTCCGAAACCACCCTCTCTTGGGGCAGCACTTCTTCCGCCAAAACCACCTTCTCTTGGAGCGGAGTTTCTGTCGCTTCTATAACCACCACCTTCTCTTCTTGGAGCAAAATTCCCTTCACGTCTTGGAGCAGCACTTCTTCCGCCAAAACCACCACCTGAGTTTCTTCCGTTATGGTCACGTCTTCCGCCACCATCGTTTTTAGAGATCTCAACATTGATACGACGTCCTTCTAATTGTACGTTGTTCAATACTTCCATAACTTTATCAGTATGTTCTGGGTCAGTATTAAAGAAAGAGAATCCTTCTTTTACATCTACTTTAAAAACATCATCACGACCTAAGTCAAGCGTTTCTTTCAAGTAATCTTTTAATGACATCCAGTCAAAGTTATCTCTAGAACCAATGTTCACAAAATATCTTGTAGCACCACCATTACTGTTTCCTCTTGAAGCACCTTCGCCTCTGTCATCACGTTCACGTCTATCACCAGATTGAGAAGAAATATCTCTATTTTTCTTGTAGTAATTGATGAAACGATTGAATTCTACCGATACCATTTTCTTGATCAACTCTTCTTTAGATAAATCTTCAAGAACATTGTTAATTGCTGGTAAGTAGTTGTCAATTTCATGATCAACTTCAGTATCTTTAATTTTGTTTGCTAAGTGTAATAATTGGATTTCACAAATCTCAATTCCAGAAGGAATAGTTTTTTCTTCAAATTTTTGTTTGATGATTCTTTCGATTGATGAAATTTTACGCAATTCACTTTTAGTAACGATTACAATAGAAGTACCTAATCTTCCTGCACGACCTGTACGACCAGAACGGTGATTGTAAGTCTCGATTTCATCAGGTAATTGGTAGTTTACTACGTGAGTAATATTATCAACGTCAATTCCACGAGCCGCAACATCAGTAGCAACTAGCATTTGGATTTGACGACCTCTAAACGATTTCATAACCCCATCACGTTGGGCTTGTGATAAATCTCCGTGCAAGGCAGCAGCGCTGTATCCATCTTCGATTAATTTTTCAGCAACAGCTTGCGTATCTCTTTTTGTTCTACAAAAAACAACCGAGAAAATGTCTGGGTTAGCATCTGCTAAACGTTTCAAAGCTTCGTAACGGTCACGAGCATTTACAAGGTAAAATTCGTGAGAAACGGTGTTTGAACCTGAGTTTTTAGCTCCTACAGTTACTTCAACTGGGTCAGTCATGAATTGTTTTCCAATTCGCGCAACCTCTGCTGGCATTGTAGCTGAGAATAACCAAGTGCATTTTTCGTCTGGTGTAGTGGATAAAATGTTTACAATGTCATCATAGAATCCCATGTTTAACATTTCATCTGCTTCGTCAAGAATACAATAGTTGATTTGAGTAATGTTTACTAAACCTCTATTAATCATGTCCTGCATTCTTCCTGGAGTTGCCACAATAATTTGTGCGCCTCTTTTTATGTCTCTTGCTTGTTCTGTAATACTAGCTCCACCGTATACTGCTACCACATTAATACCTTTTTCGTATTTAGAGTAGTTTTTAAGTTCGTTGGTAATCTGTAAACACAACTCGCGTGTTGGAGATAAAATTAATGCTTGTGTGTTTCTGTTGTTAGCATCAATTTTTTGGATAACTGGAAAACCAAAAGCTGCCGTTTTCCCTGTCCCTGTCTGAGCCAACGCAACCATATCTGTATCTTTTTCCAATAATAGGGGAATCGCTTTCTCCTGTACTTCTGACGGATTCTCAAATCCTAGATCTAAAATCGCTTTCAGTAACGATTCACTCAATCCTAATTGTTCAAATTTATTCATATGTAATTTTAAATAGGGTGCAAAAGTACTGTTAAAAATCCATATAAACTAATGAGGGTTTAAGTTTTAGTGATTTATTAATATTTGATTATCAGAAAGTTATGTTTTGTTAGTTTGAATTCTTATTTGTTTTTTGATTTCAAGGGGTTTTAAATAGTCGCCAAATCCAAAATGTTTTGTAAAATGTTGTGAATTAAACGGTTATTTCAGGCTGTTTAAAAAAGAAATTAATTCACGTGTAGCTTTGCCGCGATGACTGATTTCGTTTTTGAGTTCAGAGGACATTTCGGCAAAAGTTTCTTTAAAATTTTCAGGTTTGAATATGGGGTCATATCCAAATCCTTCTAAGCCAGCTCTTGATTCGGTGATGCTACCTTTGGCAATTCCTGTAAAAAGCTGTTGGCTGCCATTGAAATTTAAAGCAATTACAGTTTTGAATTGTGCTTGTCTATTAGTTTCGTTTTTTAATACCTCCAATAATTTATCCATATTGGCATTTGAGTCTGAAGGTTCTCCTGCATAGCGTGCTGAGTAAACGCCAGGTGCTCCATTTAAAGCAGTAACTTCAAGTCCAGTATCATCAGCAAAACAATCATATCCGTATTTTTGGCTAACATAATTTGCTTTTAAAATAGCATTTCCTTCGATAGTGTCTGCTGTTTCTGGTATTTCTTCTAAACAACCAATATCAGCCAAACTTAAAATCTGGATGCTTTCTGGAAGTAATTGTTGAATTTCTTTAATTTTATTTTTATTGTTTGAAGCAAAAACAAGTTGCATGGTATACTATTTAAATTGAAAGATTTCAAATGTACATTTTTTTTTGAATTTTTTTTTTA
>JAHEBK010000167.1 GCA_024642295.1 Flavobacterium sp.
TACCCCTTTAAGTTCCATATTGAGCAACAAACCAGAAATGCGATAAATAGGAAAATCACAATGCAAGGCAATAATATCCATCAATTCTTTGCCTGTTTTTAAAAGATAATCATATACTTTTTGTTCGTCGCTATCAAGAGTAACGAAAAGTTGTTTCTGAATCGTTTTGGTTTCTTTTGCAATATCCCAATTCAAAATATAAATCAAATCGGCAGCACTGGTCAGTACATTCGCTTTTTGAATTTTTATCAAATGGTTGCACCCTTGACTGTATTTATCGGTCACTCGTCCTGGAACTGCAAACACATCTCGATTGTAATCATTGGCCATATTCGCTGTAATTAAAGAACCACCTCTTTCGGCTGATTCAATAACGATAGTGGCTTCGGTCATTCCAGCCACAATGCGATTGCGACGCACAAAATTCTCTTTATCAGGATTTGTCGTGCTCCAAAATTCCGTCATAAATCCACCGTTTTCTTCGACTTTAGCCACGTATTTTTTATGCGGTTTAGGATATATTTGGTTCAATCCATGCGCTACCACCCCTATGGTTTGTAAATTATATTCTATCGCTAATTGATGTGCTACAATATCGACTCCATAAGCAAAACCACTCACAATGACTGGATTTAAAGGCGCCAAATCCTCGATTAATTTTCGACAAAATTCGGTTCCATAAGAGGTGATTTGTCTCGTTCCAACAATACTTATCAACTTTCGATTACTCAAATCAATATTGCCTGATGAAAACAATAAAACAGGACTATCAAAACAATGTTTCAATCGTTCCGGATATCCTTCTTCTTGAAAAAACTGAGTTTTAATTTTATTCGCCTGAATAAAAGCTAATTCTTTTTCGGCTTTTTCAAAAACTGATTTGTCCTTAAAACGCTGAAGCAACATACTCCCTACTCCATCAATCGAAGCCAGTTGTTGCGACTTTGATTTAAAAACTTCCTCAGCAGAACCAAAGTGCGTGAGTAGTTTTTTGGCCATAATATCGCCAACACCATCGACTCTTTGAAGCGCTAAAACGTAAAATAATTCCTGATCTGTCATGCTAATGAATTGTAGTTGAAATGTATATAAATATAGGGCAATTGTTAATAAAAATTGTGAATAAAATTTTGATAACTATTTTCATTGTATAACTTTGTGAATATGAATATCGAACATCACATCGCCCAGCTTTTATACCGTCACCAATGCGTTATCGTTCCTGGTTTCGGTGCTTTTTTAACAGAAATTCAATCCGCAAAATGGGTTGAAAGTTCTCATTCATTTTTCCCACCTAAAAAATTGATTTCTTTTAATACCAACATTAAAAACAATGATGGGTTATTAGCCAATCATATTGCAAATGTAGAGAAAACTTCTTACAGTTATGCCGTAAGTGCCATTCAACATGAAGTTTTAAACTGGAAAAATAATATCGAGCAAAATGCAGTTCTTTCTTTGAAAAATATTGGAGAATTGAGTATGAATACTGAAAATCATTTGGTTTTCAAACCTGCAGAACAACACAACTACCTTACCTCTTCGTTTGGATTGAGTTCGTTTGTTTCTCCTTTGATTAAAAGAGAAGTAGCACAACATATTGAAACGGCTGAAGAAAAAGAAGTGATTGTTTTACAGCCTGAAACTTCAAACAGTCGTTCGTACTTGAAATACGCAGCTATTTTTGTTCTTGGTTTAGGATTGACAGGAAGCGTTGGATACCCATTGTATCAAAAGGAAATCGCCAATCAACAAATTCTAGTTGAAAAAGCAGTTCAAAAACAAGTAGAAACAAAGATTCAGGAAGCTACTTTTTTCATCCAAAATCCACTTCCAGCAGTAACACTTTCTATTAAAGAAACTAAAATGTCTTACCACGTAATGGCTGGGGCTTTTAGAGAGGAGAAAAATGCTGAAAAAATATTCAAACGCCTATCTAATTTAGGCTATAAAGCCAAAAGAATTCCGCAAAATAAACACGGTCTATATCCTGTCCTATACGGAAGCTACGCTACTTTTGCAGAAGCAGAAAAAGCCAAAAAAGAAATACAAGAAAAAGACAATCCCGAAGCTTGGCTACTGATTGAATCTTTATAACAAACAACCCCAAAAAGCATCAGCGATTTGGGGTTTTTTATGTTCGCTTTTTTGAGCTTCCAACCTGTCTGCAGACAGGTTTCCAACTGTCTGTACTAAAATTGTTTAAAATATTCTTCAAACTATTTTTTACTTCAAAACAACAATAAAACAAATTCAAACTAGTTATACATTCAATGAAAAACATCATTTAAAAACAATAACTAGTGAATTATAATACTTATTAATCACTATTATTCAATACTTTAATAATCCAAACGGCCTAATTTTTGATATAAAGTTTTTGTTTTTAATTCCAATGAACATTCAACAAAGCATACCAGCATGAAAAAAATCATTTTAGTCCTTACCCTTTCCCTTTTTATCAGTTGTAAGTCCAAAAAAGTAGTCACTACCACACTTCCCATAACAGAACCTACAGAAGAAACCACCACCAAAGAAGCCGAAGATGCTTTAGAAGAAAAACCAGCTGCTCCCTTCACCAAACTGAATTTAAGCGCCATAAAAAGCTTTCAAAAACAAAAAGCATACGATTTAGGCAAAAGGCTATTAAACACTTGTAATACATCCAAATTTAAGCCTTATACCACCTCCGAAGCCTCTCAAAGTGTTATCAACAACATTACCATCGAAGCTATTTCTAAAATTTGTACCCGTTACCGCCAATATTACGGTGATTTTATAGACCTCCAACTAGTCGAAATCTATAAATTAACCGATGACCAAACTATCGTTTACCGCTACAAAGCCTTATACAGTAAAAAAGTAGCCAACAAAGAACTCCGCGTTTATATGGACAAAACGAACCGCATGTCGGCCATCAAAACCATGGATTGGGAAGAGCAATATGTGGTGAAAAGGAACTAAAAATTCGGTACCATATTCCAAATAAATTATCCCTTTTCTCTAAAATATCAAGTTGCATTTATTCCATTCTGGTTAAAAAATGCTATTAGTTGAAAACAACTTCTACTCCAAATAGCTATATGGAAATTCTATAATATAAAGTTAAATAACTGTAATTCAACTGTTTTATTCCCGTTGTATCTTGCACATATAAATTTTAAAAATATAGAAACCATGAAAAAAGCAGTATTTACCCTTGCAAGTTTAGCCATTTTAATGGTTGCTGGTTGTAAAGAAGACAAAACGAAAACGGAAAAAGTAATCATTGAAAAACAAGTGGAAACCCAAGTAGAAACTCCAGCTGAAGCACCAACGAAAGAGTCTGATGGGACTTCACTAAGTATCGATAATAAAGGAGTTGAATTTTCTACCAAAGACGGTGAAAACAAAACCGAAGTAAACATCAATAAATAGCATTAGCAAATCATCGATAGTATAAAAAACCCTCGTGAATTTAAGATATTCTTGAATTTACGAGGGTTTCCTTTTTGGGTGCGAAGTTAGAAACTTGCAACGGTCATTCTTTTTATTTTTGCTCGTGCCAACTGAGGCATTTCTAGTTCGTTAAAAAAGCATCTCGACTGCGCTCGATGTGACAACTGTTATCGGTTGAACAAAACGTTTGTCAAGTCGAGCGCAGTCGAGACTTTTTCAATGTTAGCAATTGACTAAAGTCTAAATAACCTAATTATTTTGTTCTTACAGTAATATTAAATACTGGGTTTGCTAAACGTATTCGAACGCGAAAGGATTCGCGCACGCAATGTCATTAAGTTAAGCGTTTTATGTGTTATTTCGACAAAGGAGAAATCACATAACGTGAGCAACTAGTGTGATTCCTCCTTCGTCGGAATGACAAAACAGGGTGTTTTTTTCTTAACTTAATGACATTGATCGCGCACGAGCAGGGAATGTGTTGTAAACTAGCACCAATTAGTTGTTTTACTTATTTCTAATCATTTTTATTGGATTTTGTCGAGTATCGAATACATCCGCGATTTTTATCAGTTTCTGTTCTGAGTCAACTGAATAAATGATTTTATAATTATCGCAAACTATAAAGCGATACCTCTCTTTTCTGCTGATTAATAAGTCTTCCATTTGAAAAAGTTCTGGATTTTCAAGAAGCCTATTAGGTTCGGTTATAATTTGTTGAAGTAACTTTTTGGCAACTTTTAAACTTGCATTATCAATATAATATTGGAAAATTTTATCAAGCTCACTTTCAGCAAATTTGGACCAAATTATGCTATAACTCATGAATTGAACTTTTTTAAAAGCTCAGAAGTACTTTTATAATTCCCATTTTCAAAATCATTTTCAGACTGGTCGATTCTCTCATTCAATTCATTTACAGACATTGGATTAAAATCGGAATCGTCGCCAATCTCATAATTCGTTTTCTTTCTTAATACATTTTCAAGTTGAGAAATGATCTCTTCACTTTGCAGTTTAAGAAAAGCTTGTACAAATTCTATTTTTCTAGTTTGTAAATCCATGAGAAAATATTTTAATCAAAATTACGAATTAAATCAAATGCCTAGTTCTATTTACTTAGTTTTTTACTTTCTTTTAGCGAATTTAGCTCAATTAAAATTATCTATTATTCTGAAAACCAGTTATAAGCGATTAAGCCTAAACTACGATAAAAAGATAGGATTCAGGAGACATTTGAACAGCAGCTACACTTTGCAAAGCGGTTTATTTCCACTAAAATATTTTCAGATGAACTACAAAATA
>JAHEBK010000168.1 GCA_024642295.1 Flavobacterium sp.
ATCATTCGGTTAAGTACAAATAGCCTACAAGTGGCTCTTTATAATCAGGGTCATTTAAGTAAATTATGTAGTAGTATGTACCTGACGGGATTCGATTGTTGTCAAGGAGTAATCCTTTGTTGGCATAGCCATCCCATTCTTCAGAAAGATTATTTCCAGTCCAAACTAATGTACCCCAACGATTGTAAATTTCAATTTTGTAATTTGAGAAAATATCTTTTAATCCACTAATATGAAAACGATCATTGATCCCATCATTATTAGCTGAGATAAAATTATAAACTGTTGGAGGGCAATTATAAGTGGTTAGTTGGAAAGCAGTAATACTGTTGCAATTGTTGTTTTCTATACGAGTGTAAATACTTTTTGGTGTTGTTTGTGCGATAAAATGGGAAGTAGTATTAATTGGGTTGGTATTGTTTTGAGCATCTTCTAAAGTTTCATAAAAATGAACATTATCTGTAAGGTTTACTTTTACTAATGATTCATAATCTGAAAAATCGAAAGTTCCTTTTCCTAAACCTTCATTACAAACGGCTAGGTCAATTAAGGGATTGAACAAAGGCGATTTGGGTAAGTTAATAATCGATAAAGAACTGTTGTTATTTTCATTGTTTTCGGTTACAATTCCGGTATCATTACCAATATCATCAACAACAATTTTTAAATCAAATGTATCAGGAATAGTAGTTGGAATCTCTATTGTAGTTTGATTGTTTTCACTGCCATCAATTGGGATAATTGTTTGTGTGTAAACAGTTTGAATTAAAGTGTTATTACTGTAAATTGCTATTGGAGTATTTATAGGTAAATTACTGGTAGAATTGGAATTTGAAACGGTATAGTCGACTACTATTGTTTGAGAATCACAGATGGAATTAACAGTATTAATAACGATAGAAGCATCGGGAAGTTGGCTGTTAAATTTGGTTACAATAGTATTGATCATCACAAAATCCTGTCCAGATGTAAGTCTGATTTGTGCCGAGGTATCTCCAATATTAATATTGTTTTGTACAGGGTAACTATCTAAATCCATATTGTATAAATTACTAGAATTTGTGAAGCTATTTGTCCCATTAAAGGCATTGTTAATTGGGTTTAGAGGGAAGTTGCTAATAGGTGTATTGTTGATTGCTAATGTTTCGTTTACGGAAATCCCTAAGTCACCCTCCCAGGCCAGAAAACCAATTTTAGCACCGTTATTATCAATGACATTTAAATTATCTAAAGTGATGTTTACTTCATCAGGAACGGCTTGTAGACCATCATAAACATTCAATTGATTTAATGGTAAATCAGGGTTTTTATAAATAACAACAATTGCCCAGCCAGCAAAATTGGTTCTATTTGTAAAATAAAAATCTATGAACGGTGATACATCAAGGTCTGATAAAGTATAAATTCCGTTTCCTGTAGATTTTACTTGAGTAGTTATATCTTTAAAAGCACTGAAATAATTGTACACTAAGTTGAAAGAGGATCTTTGGTGACTGAAAGTTCTATCTGGATTTATTGTTTCACCATTTAATTTTACATCAAAATCTCCAGGCCCACAACCTGCCCAATATAAATAAGCTTTTTCAATTTCGTCATTTGGGTTTAGATTTAAAATTGCCGAAGAGGAAGTGTAAATTGAGGGGAAAAACTGAAAGGAGTTTTCTTCAGGATTAAGCGTGTTTCCAATAAAAACAAAATCAAATCGGCCATTAAATTGTTCAATTAATGAAATATTTTGCCCTAAAATCAGATTTGAAAAAAGTGGAAAAATTACAAAAAGTATCTTTTGAAAGTGCTGTTTCATTTTGTGGGCTATAACTTATTGTATTTTCAAAGTTACAAAGGATTTCTATTTTAATTTACAGAATCGATAAAAAGTCTTATTTTCACAGATTATAAAATCATAAGGAGTGCATCAATATACGGTATTACAATATCAAAAAGCAAATTACAAACAATGGAATGACTTTATTAGTCAAGCCAAAAATGCTACTTTTTTGTTTCATCGCGATTTTATGGAATACCATCAAGACCGATTCGAAGATTACTCTTTGATGGTTTTCGATGACCAAAAGTTGGTTGCTGTTTTGCCAGCTAATAGAGTGGGTGAGGTTATTTATTCACATCAAGGATTGACTTATGGGGGACTGGTTTATCAAGAAACGTTGAAATTGAGTTCGGTAATTAACGTTTTTCAATGCTTGTTGTCATTTTTGAATGAAAATACAATTTCGAAAGTCAATTTAAAACTGATTCCGTCCATTTATCATACAAAACCTGCCGAAGAATTGCATTATGCATTGTTTTTAGTGGAAGCCAAATTAAATCGGAGGGATACGTTGTCAGTTATTGATTTGTCTCAAGAGTTTCATTTTTCAAAAATCAGAAAAAGAGGCATTCAAAAAGCGAAAAACAATAGTTTAATAATTAAAGAAGAAATTAGTTTTGAATCTTTTTGGGATACCATATTAATTCCCAATTTAAAGCATAAACACCAAGCGAAACCCGTTCATACAGTAGCAGAAATAACAAAATTAAGGATGTTATTTCCTGATAACATTCGTCAGTTTAATGTATACAATGATAATCGAATTGTGGCAGGGACTACTATTTTTGAAACCAAAAATGTGGTGCATTGTCAATACATATCAAAATTAGAAATTGAAGATAATTTAGGGAGTTTAGATTTTTTATATGATTTTTTGATTAATGAAAAATTCCATTCAAAACGTCATTTTGATTTTGGGATTTCTAATGAAGAACAAGGACGAAAATTGAATGAAGGTTTGTCCTATTGGAAAGAAAGTTTCGGAGCAAGTACAATTGTTCACGATTTTTATGAAGTAGAAACTTCAAAGTTTTATTTACTTGAAAACGTAGCATTATGATTCCTTTTTTAGATTTAAAAAAAATAAACACAGCTTATGAAGCCGCTTTTCAAGAAAAATTGAAAACTGTTTTGGAAAAAGGATGGTATATTTTGGGCGATGAGGTTGGGGAATTTGAAGCAGGTTTTTCATCTTATTGCGGTACGAAATATTGTATTGGGGTAGGGAATGGTTTGGATGCTTTAGTATTAATTTTTAAAGGATATATTCAATTAGGAAAATTAAAAAAAGGCGATGAGGTTATTGTTCCTGCAAATACTTTTATAGCGAGTATTCTGGCCATTTTACAAGCTGATTTGGTTCCAGTTTTGGTGGAACCTAGATTAGAAACATATAATATTAATCCAGATTTGATTTCCGAGAAAATTACAGTAAAAACAAAAGCGATTTTGGCAGTACATCTCTATGGGCAATTGGCTGAAATGGACCAAATTAACGAAATTGCAAATCAAAATAATTTATTGGTAATTGAAGATGCTGCTCAGGCTCATGGAGCAATAACAAGTTTTAACTCTAAAGTCGAAAAGTCAGGAAATCTTTCTCATGCTGCTGCATTTAGTTTTTATCCAGGTAAGAATTTAGGAGCATTAGGCGATGGTGGCGCTATTACAACAAATGATACTGCCTTGGCTGAAGTGGTATTTTCGCTTCGAAATTATGGTTCTAAAAATAAATATGAAAATGATTTTGTAGGTGTAAATTCAAGAATAGATGAGTTGCAGGCGGCTTTCTTGAATGTTAAATTGCCTTATTTAGATGAAGATAATAATAAAAGACGATTGATAGCTAAACGCTATTTGTCTGAAATAAAAAACGATAAAATCATCTTACCATTTTGGGACTTTTCAGAAAATCATGTGTTTCATTTATTTGTAATTCGAACGAATAAAAGAGCTGAATTACAGCAGTATTTATTAGAACAAGGGATTCAAACTGTAATTCATTATCCCATTCCACCTCATAAGCAAAAAGCATTAAAGCAATTCAATGACAAGTCTTTTCCAATTACTGAAAAAATCCATGAAGAAGTATTAAGTTTACCTATAAGCCCAGTAATGACTATGGAGGGAATTGATTTTATTATTGAAACATTAAATTCATTTTAGCGTTGAAGAATTTTAAAGATATTGTAAAAAAGTATATGCACCCTAAATTGTGGAGGTTGCTTGTAGATGGCTATGTTTTTATAATTACCAATCGGATTTATTTTTTATATTTAATCTATCGTGCCCCAATTAGACAGCAAAAAGCGCTAGAGAAAGTTAGAAAAAAAGAATCCATAAAAGTGGCGTTTTTTTTATTTCATGAATCTGTCTGGAAATATGACCTTCTTTATAATTTAATGGTTACGCATCCTAAATTTGATCCTGTAATTTTTGTTTGTCCTGTTGTTAATTTTGGAAAAGAAAATATGTTGTTCGAAATGAACAAATCATTTGAAACTTATAAGAAAAAAGGTTATAATGTGATAAGAACATTTGATGTTAAAACCGAAAAATATCTCGATATCAAAGACGAATATAAGCCAGATATTATTTTTTACACTAATCCTTATAAAGGACTAATTGATCAGCGATATTATATTTATAATTTTCCAAGAACTTTGATGTGTTATGTGCCATATGCAATCATGACAACAAAATACACATCATTTTATAATTTAGATTTTCATAATATTGTATGGAGAATTTTTTCTGAAACGGAAATTCATCATAAAATTTTGGTCGATAAACAAAAAATTAAAGGTCGAAATAGTATTGTAACAGGATTTCCTGGATTTGATAAATTGCTGATAAATAAAAGCCCGAATGCAAAGGTTTGGAAGGTGAAGTCTGAAAAAATGAA
>JAHEBK010000169.1:0-2417 GCA_024642295.1 Flavobacterium sp.
GATGCAGGGAAACCAGTTTTCTGTATCTATGTTGCGATTGGACAAAAAGCTTCTACAGTAGCAGGAATTGCTAAAATGTTAGAAGAAAAAGGTGCAATGGCTTATACGGTTATCGTTGCTGCAAATGCATCTGATCCAGCTCCAATGCAAGTTTACGCCCCTTTCGCAGGTGCTGCAATTGGAGAATATTTTAGAGATTCAGGTCGTCCAGCTTTAATTGTTTATGATGATTTATCTAAACAAGCGGTTGCTTACCGTGAGGTATCTCTTTTATTAAGAAGACCTCCAGGACGTGAAGCATACCCTGGTGACGTTTTCTACTTACACTCTCGTTTATTAGAGCGTGCTTGTAAAGTAATTGCTGATGATGGAATTGCTAAAAACATGAATGATTTGCCAGAATCTTTAAAAGGAATCGTAAAAGGTGGTGGTTCATTAACAGCCTTACCAATTATTGAAACTCAAGCTGGTGACGTTTCGGCGTATATCCCAACAAACGTAATCTCGATTACTGATGGTCAAATTTTCCTTGATGGAGATTTGTTTAACTCAGGAGTTCGTCCAGCAATTAACGTAGGTATCTCAGTATCTCGTGTGGGTGGTAACGCTCAAATTAAATCAATGAAAAAAGTATCAGGTACTTTAAAACTAGATCAAGCTCAATTCCGTGAATTGGAAGCTTTTGCAAAGTTTGGTTCTGATCTTGATGCTGTAACATTGAACGTAATTGAAAAAGGAAAAAGAAACGTTGAAATCTTGAAACAAGGTTTGAATGATCCTTATACTGTTGAAGACCAAGTTGCAATTATCTATGCTGGTTCTAAAAACTTATTGAGAAATGTTCCTGTAAACAAAGTAAAAGAATTCGAGAAAGATTTCTTAGAATTTTTAAATGCTAAACACAGAGCAACTCTTGATGCTTTAAAAGCAGGAAAATTAACAGACGAAATTACAGATGTAATCGAAACTGTAGCAAAGGAAGTTTCAGCGAAGTACAATTAATCAATATAACAATTAGTCAATGTGTAAATGGTTTCATTTGCACATTGATACATTGATAAATTTTCACAATAAAAAATGGCAAATTTAAAGGAAATCCGTAATAGAATTACTTCCGTTTCATCTACGATGCAAATCACATCGGCAATGAAAATGGTTTCTGCAGCAAAGCTAAAGAAAGCACAAGATGCAATCACCGCAATGCGCCCTTATGCCGAAAAATTAACTGAATTATTACAAAGTCTTTCTGCTACGCTTGATGGCAATGCAGGAGGAGAGTTCACTACACAACGTGAAGTAAAAAAAGTTTTAGTTGTTGCCATCACATCAAATAGAGGTTTGTGTGGTGCTTTTAATACGAATGTAATTAAAGGGGCAAAAAGCCGTGTGGATTTTTACGCGGGTAAACAAGTTGATATTTTTGCTATCGGTAAAAAAGGAAATGATGTTTTATCTAAAACTAGTTCAGTTATAGCTAATGAAAGTAGTGTTTATGATAATTTAACTTTTGATAATGTAGCTGCTATTGCAGATACTTTAACTCAAAAGTTTGTTTCTGGGGAGTATGACAAAATTGAATTGGTTTACAATCAATTTAAAAATGCAGCTACTCAAATAGTTCAAACAGAACAATTTTTACCATTAGCACCAGTTAAATCTGATTTGAATATTGCGCCAGCAGATTATATTTTTGAGCCATCCAAAGAAGAAATTGTATTGACTTTGATTCCTAAATCGTTGAAAACACAATTATACAAAGGAATCCGTGATTCATTTGCTTCTGAACATGGTGCTCGTATGACCGCAATGCACAAAGCAACTGATAATGCAACTGAGTTGAGAAATCAATTGAAATTGACTTACAACAAAGCACGTCAAGCGGCTATTACTAATGAAATCCTTGAGATTGTTGGTGGAGCTGAAGCTTTGAACGGATAATAAAATAAATTATTTTCTTAAAAGCCACGTTTTTGACGTGGCTTTTTTTGTACACTTATTTTTTTTGTATTAGAATAGAACCGTATTTTAATCGTTATAAAAAAGATAACCAATGATTTTCTTTGCTTGAATGATTAAACCAAAGAAATGGTTATTTTTGTTTTTTGAAATAAATAGAATAGCCATTTTGGGATTATATAAAAAACTTTTTAAACAAACAGCAATATACGGATTGGCAACAGTGTTGCCCAGGATGTTTAGTTTTTTGCTTGTCCCACTTTACACTAACTTACTACCAAAAGCGGAGTACGGTAAAGTCTCTATTATTTTTGCTTGGATGATATTTTTCAATGTCATATTAGCTTACGGTATGGAAACTGCTTTTTTTAGGTTTTACAATAATGAAACCAATAAAAAATCAGTAATTGAAACTTCTATGATTTCCATTTTCTGGACGACTATTGTTTTTTTATTCATTG
>JAHEBK010000169.1:2427-4719 GCA_024642295.1 Flavobacterium sp.
TTATTTCGAACCACATTAGCCGATTGGTCTGGGATAGACTCACAATACATTACCTATACGATTTGGATTTTAGCACTTGATGCTTTGGTAATCATCCCTTTTTCAAAATTAAGAGCCTATCAAAAACCCATGGTTTATGCTATGATTAAAATTGGTAATGTTTTAGTCAACTTAATTTTGAGTGTATTATTCTTATTGTATTTCCCCAAATTAATTGAAGACAATCCAAATAGTTTTGCGAGCTCACTGTATATCGATAATTTTGAAATAGGCTATATTTTCTTGGCTAATATTATCGCGAGTTTGCTAACCTTCGTTATTTTATCACCAGATTATGTATTCTTAAAATGGAAATTTGATTTCAAGCTCTGGAAAAAAATGATGCGTTATGGATTACCAATTATGGTTGCTGGGATTGCATTTGCCATCAACGAACAATTCGATAAAATCCTATTGGCTAAATTACTACCTGCTAAAATTGCAGAAGCTGAGGTTGGTGTCTATTCCGCTTGTTACAAACTAGGCCTGTTTATGGTTTTGTATCGTACGGCCTACACACTTGGTATTGAGCCTTTCTTCTTTAGTCACGCCTCTGATAAGAACGCACCCAATACTTATGCTATGGTGACCAAATATTTTGTCATCTTCGGGTCGTTTATTCTCTTAACCGTAATCGTTTTTGCCGACTTGTTTAAATTCTTAATGATTCGTGATTCTTCTTATTGGGTGGCGATGAAAGTCGTTCCTCTGATTATTTTGGCTAACTTCTTTTTGGGAATTTATACGAATCTATCGGTTTGGTACAAATTGATTGACAAAACCTATATTGGGGCTTATATTTCCATTGCAGGTGCCATAATCACTTTGGTACTTAACTTTTTATTAATCCCTACGATGAGTTATTATGGTTCTGCTATAGCAACGATTGGTGCTTATGGAAGTATGATGACCATTTCGTATTATTTGGGAAATAAATACTATCCCATCCCTTACGACATGAAAAAGATTGGGAGTTATTTAGGTTTGTCCATCTTTTTTTCAATCGTTTCTTTTTATAAGTTTAGAGAAAATTATTTTGTTGGAGCTGGGCTGTTGCTCATCTTTTTATATTTTATTTATTACAACGAAAAAGAAACATTACTTTCTATTTTGAATCGAAAAACCAAAACCGAATGAAAATAAACATTATCAATAAATCCCAACATGCTTTGCCAAGCTATGAAACAATCGCTTCTGCAGGGATGGATTTAAGAGCTAATTTAACTGAAAGCATAACATTGCAGCCTTTAGAAAGAACTATCGTTAAAACAGGTCTTTTTATTGAATTACCGATAGGTTTTGAAGCGCAAGTACGACCAAGAAGTGGTTTGGCTTTTAAAAACGGAATAACAGTGCTGAATAGTCCTGGAACTGTTGATGCAGACTATCGTGGCGAAATAGGAGTAATATTGGTTAATTTATCCAATCAAGCTTTTGAAATCCAAAACGGAGAACGTATTGCTCAGTTGATTATCGCCAAACACGAGCGTGCAGAATGGTCAGAGGTACAAGAATTATCAGAAACTTCAAGAGGTGCTGGTGGTTTTGGAAGTACAGGAGTAAAATAATCCCCCTAACCCCCGAAGGGGGAATAGAAGTAATCATAAAATAGAATTAATAAATCGAATCAAACCTTCGTGAACTTTGCGAAACCTTTGCGAACTTTGCGGTTAAAAAGTATACAATGAAAATAATAGTTCCAATGGCAGGACGTGGTTCACGTCTTCGCCCACATAGTTTAACAGTGCCAAAACCTTTAATTCCAGTTGCCGGAAAACCGATTGTTCACCGATTAGTAGAAGATATTGCTAAAATCCTAAAAGAGCCCATTGAGGAAATCGCTTTTGTATTGGGTGATCCTGCTTTTTTTGGCGATGATGTAGTGAAGAGTTTAGAGCAATTAGCGACAGGTTTAGGAGCAAGAGCTTCTATTTACCGTCAAGATTTGCCTTTGGGAACAGGTCATGCAATTATGTGTGCCAAAGAATCGTTATCAGGACCAGCTGTAATTGCTTATGCGGATACATTAATCAGAGCCGATTTTGAATTAGATCCCGCTGCTGATGCTGTGATTTGGGTAAAACAAGTAGATGAGCCTGAAGCTTATGGTGTGGTAAAATTGAACGCTAATAACGAAATTGTAGAATTGGTTGAAAAACCGAAGGAATTTGTTAGCGATAGAGCGGTTATTGGAATTTACTACTTCAAAGAGGTAGGCGATTTGAAAAAAGAATTGCAAGGCGTATTGGATAA
>JAHEBK010000170.1:0-2622 GCA_024642295.1 Flavobacterium sp.
ATAAACTTGTAATGAACAGCCCGAAAACGTCCATAAAAAAATCTCGCCATTACTGACGAGATTTAGTGAATTAACCTTTGAATGATAATTATATGATTAACATGGCATCACCATAAGAGTAAAATTTATATTTTTCTTTGATAGCTTCGTCATACGCTTTACGCATTAAATCGTGACCACAAAATGCTGAAATCATCATTAATAAAGTTGACTTTGGAGTATGGAAATTTGTAATCATACAAGTTGCTACACTAAAATCATGAGGAGGGAAAATAAATTTATTTGTCCATCCATCAAAAGGATTCAAAGTACCATGTGAAGAAACAGAGCTTTCGATAGCACGCATTGAAGTTGTCCCTACGGCACAAATACGTTTCTTTTTAACTTTAGCTTCGTTTACGATATCACAAGCTTCTTGAGTAATTTTCAATTCCTCAGAATCCATTTTATGTTTAGACAAATCTTCAACCTCAACTGGGTTAAAAGTACCTAAACCAACGTGTAATGTCACTTCGGAAAAGTTCACTCCTTTGATTTCTAATCTTTTTAATAAATGCTTAGAAAAGTGCAATCCAGCTGTTGGAGCTGCAACAGCACCTTCTTCTTTAGCATAGATTGTTTGGTAACGATCTGCATCCTCAGGTGTTACTTCTCTGTTGATGTATTTTGGGATAGGAGTTTCTCCTAGTTCTGTTAATTTATTTCTGAATTCTTCATAAGAACCATCATATAGGAAACGTAAGGTTCTTCCACGAGATGTTGTATTGTCGATTACCTCAGCTACTAATGAATCATCATCACCGAAATACAATTTATTTCCGATACGGATTTTACGAGCTGGATCAACCAATACATCCCATAAACGTTGTTCAGCGTTTAATTCTCTAAGTAAAAAAACTTCGATTCTTGCACCTGTTTTTTCTTTGTTACCATATAAACGTGCTGGAAAAACTTTGGTATTGTTCAAAATCATTACATCACCATCATCAAAATAATCGATAACATCTTTGAACATTTTATGTTCGATAGTTTGTTTTTTACGATCAATAACCATTAAACGGGCTTCGTCTCTGTTTTCTGCTGGAAATTCAGCTAAAAGTTCTTTTGGTAAATCAAATTGAAAATGTGATAATTTCATTGAAAAAGGTTTAAATGTTTAAGCGTTTAAAAGTTTAAGGTTATTCCGTACTTATAAACTACAAGGCTGCAAATATACTATTGCGAGATAGGCGTTGTCAAGTGTTTTGCTGTTTATTTTTGTTAAAAGACACTTAATCAAATATAAACTGAGCAAAAGACCAGCAAACTATCGGTTTTGTTTTTAAATTTCGGTTTCGTTAAAACCTAGTTTTTTCATATCCTCCCAAAAATCAGGGTATGATTTTGAAACTACTTCGGCATTTTCGATGACAATAGGCACTTTTAATGCTAATGGAGCAAAAGCCATTGCCATACGGTGGTCATTATAGGTTCCTATTTTGATATTATGATTAATTGTATCTGAAGCTACTAAAGTCAAACTATCATTAGTTACAGAAATGTTAGCTCCCAATTTGGTCAACTCGATACGTAAAGCTTCAAGCCTATCCGTTTCTTTGATTTTCAAGGTATGTAAACCTGTTAAATGACAACCAATTCCTAATCCCAAACAAGTAACTACAATGGTTTGCGCAATATCAGGAGTGTTATTAAGATCCAAGTTTAAAGTTTCAAGTTTAAAGTTTGGCACTTTGGTTAGAGTCAACGCATTGCTTTCAAAATGTGATTTCACTCCCATTTGTTCATAAATTTCGACCAAAGCGGAGTCTCCTTGTAAACTATTTTCTTTATAACTACTAATCGTAATCGAAGCTGTATCCGCTAAAGCCACTAAACTAAAAAAGTAGGAAGCCGAACTCCAATCTGATTCTACCACCATTTCTTTGGAAGCTACTGCAGTCTTTGGAAACACTTTGATGGTATTCCCTTCGAAACTTGTTTTGATGTCCAAATCATTTAGTAATGCCAATGTCATTTTGATATAAGGAACAGAAGTGACCTCACCCACTAAATTGATTTCGATTCCGTTCTCCAATTTTGAAGCCACTAATGAAAGTGCCGAAATATATTGACTACTAACATTAGCCGGAATATTCACTTTTGAAGCGGTGATTTTTTGACCTTTAATTCGAATTGGAGGATAACCCTCTTCTTTCTCATAAGTAATTACAGCTCCTAATTGTGTTAATGCATCCACCAATACTTTGATGGGTCTTTCTTGCATTCTTTGGGAACCTGTCAATACCACTTCACGACCTTCGTTTACTGCAAAATAAGCGGTAAGAAAACGCATGGCCGTTCCTGCATGATGAATATCTACTATGGTGTCATTTCCTTTTAAAGCTTTTTGCATCACTTCACTATCATCAGAATTGGAAGTATTTGCTAAAGTAATATTTGGAAACAACGCCTGTAATAATAATAGTCTATTGGTCTCGCTTTTAGAACCGGTTACAGCAATTGTTGCTTGTAAATTAGCGTGTGAAGTTTGTAACAGTAAATTCATTGTGGAAGTTATGAGTTATGAATTATGAGTTATGAGTTATGAACTAGTGCTTTTAACCCAAATAATTTAGGGGCGCA
>JAHEBK010000170.1:2660-4716 GCA_024642295.1 Flavobacterium sp.
CCAAACTCATAATTATTTTAATTTTTCATTGTTTTTGTGACGGTCTTTATCTCGAACTGATTTTAAATCCATTTTTTTGTCAAAGGCAGCTTGTAAATCAATTCCTGTTTGATTCGCCAAACACAATACTACAAAAACCACATCGGCAAGTTCTTCTCCTAAATCTTTGTTTTTATCGGATTCTTTTTCAGACTGTTCTCCATAACGACGTGCTATTATACGAGCAACCTCACCTACTTCTTCAGTGAGTTGTGCCATATTGGTCAATTCGTTAAAATAACGAACACCGTGTTCTTTAATCCAAGTGTCAACGTCGAGTTGTGCGTTTTTTAAGTTCATTTATTCTCTATTTTTACTATCAATAATTATTGTAACGGGGCCATCATTAACAAGCGAGACTTTCATATCAGCACCGAAGATTCCTGTTTGGATTTTTTTACCCATTTCGGATTCCATTTTACTAACGAAGTTTTCATACATTGGAATAGCAAAATCAGGTTTTGAAGCTTTGATATACGAAGGACGATTCCCTTTTTTAGTAGCCGCATGAAGTGTAAACTGACTTACTACAATAATATCACCGTTCACATCTTGAACCGAACAGTTCATCACACCATTTTCATCACCAAAGATTCTCATTTTAGCAATCTTAGCTACCAACCAATCACTATCTTCTTGGGTATCGGCATCTTCAATCCCAACTAAAACTAGCAATCCTTTCTGAATGGATGCGATTATTTTTTCGTCAACTAATACGGACGCTTCAGAAACTCTTTGGATTACTACTTTCATAGCTGTATGAATATTTTTTTATCCCATTAAAGGTTTACCAGTATAAAAGGGATTCTATATCTTATTACCCTTCGGGGGTTAGGAGGAATTAGCCTCTCAATTCATCACTTTGTTTGCGATCTTCATCGTAAATATCTGTACGATAACTTTCGTCATCTCCCTCTAATATTTTCAAGTAACTATTGTATCTCGACCATGCTATTTCATCGTTTTCCAAAGCAGCTTTGACAGCGCATTTTGGTTCTTCTTTATGCAAACAGTTGTTGAATTTACATTGTTCTTTTAATCTAAAAAATTCAGGAAAATAATCGCTGATTTCCGTTTTCTCCATATCAACAATTCCAAAACCTTTAATTCCTGGCGTATCGATTATTCGAGCACCAAAAGACAAATCATACATTTCGGCAAAAGTAGTCGTGTGTTGTCCTTGCTTACTGGCTTCTGAAATGGTTTTAGTTTTCAAATGCAATGAAGGTTCCATTGCATTCACCAAAGTGGATTTTCCAACACCTGAATGTCCTGAAAACATACTCACTTTATCAATCATTAACACCTTCAATTCTTCAACACCTTTTCTTTCTGTTGAAGAAACACGAAGGCATTGATAACCAATTTCTTGATATACATGTTGCATATACAACTGTTCATCAAGAGTTGCCTCATCAAAAGTATCGATTTTGTTAAAAACTAAAATGGTTTCAATGCCGTAAGCTTCAGCAGTAACTAAAAATCGGTCAATAAAATTAAACGTAGTGGGTGGATTATTAATGGTAATTAACAAAAAGACACAGTCAATATTAGCTGCAATAATATGCATTTGATGTGACAAATTCACTGATTTACGAACAATATAATTCTTTCTTTCGTGAATCGTATGAATTGTTCCTGTAACCGCATCTGATGACTCTTCCAATTCAAAATCGACAAGGTCGCCCACAGCTATGGGATTGGTACTCTTGATACCTTTCATCCTAAACTTTCCTTTTATTCTACACTCAATAAAATCGCCTTGATCGGATTTTACGGTGTACCAGCTCCCTGTAGATTTATAAACGATTCCTGTCATGGAACAAAGGTAATTTTTTTGTTTCAGGTTTGAAATTTTTGTTTCAGGTTTCAGGACAATAAAAAAATCCCTCTAACTAAATAGTCAAAGGGATTTCATATATTGAATCAAAACAGAATTATCCGTTGATAATTTTTTCTTGGTGTTCGATACTTTCTTGGTGAATTGATTTGAATAATTTAGTAATAAATTCTTCAG
>JAHEBK010000171.1 GCA_024642295.1 Flavobacterium sp.
AATGGATGCTAATAAAGTAAATGAGTGGTAATCTTATTTAGTTATTAATTAAAAATCCAGGATTTAAAATCCGTATTTTTCTCTAAACTATTTTCTAAAGTATCTTCTAAATTAGGAAAAAAGTCGATTCCAGTCATTTTCTCAATGCTATCTACAGAAACCACATATTCATAAAGCGCTCTGTTGCTTTTAACACTTGGCATTAAAAAAGCAATCATTTTGTAATTCCCTTTTTGATTTTTGAAAATAATTTTATAAAAATAATTCGGCACCACAACTTTTTCGTTTCCAATCGTTTTTGAAGTATTTTTCAATACACCACCAGTAAAGACAATTACACCATCATATTTTGCAGCCCAAAATCGAACTTTTTGCTCTAATCTATTCCAGATTCCCGAATTAAATTCATGCAATTGAGGTGAAATATTAGACGTATAAAAAGTATCACTATACGCCTTTAAATCAAACTCCATATCACCCGCAGGGCAAAGATGCCCTTTATCATAACCAGATTTTTTAAAATTCCTCCAATCAGCAGAGTGAGTAATCACTTTGGGGTCTTCAATAAAATAGGGACGCTTAAAATCTTGGTCCTTCAAATATTCCTTTTTTAATTCATAGGCCACCCAATCGGCCTGTTCTGCCTTTTCGTTATAAGACAGGACATAATAATCATGACGTATGATTTGATTTTCAGTTGGTTTAGGCAAATAATAAGTCCATTGCTGATTCTCTGACATTGTCACTTCATTGGCTCTAAGAGCAGTATCATCCTTTATAATTTCATGTAGTTCTGATGCCGCGATAATAATTGATTTTGTATCACTTTTACAAGAACATAAAAAAGTGAAACTAAAAACGCTCCAAAAAATCAAGAAGACTTTTTGGAGCGCTAAAGCGAATGTAGATTCGATTATAGTATACATTGAAAAAATTATGATTTAACTAATTTATCTTTTTTAGAGTTTACATTTTGTTTCGTCATTGATTTGGTTTGCAAATCATCCAATACATTTAATGCTTCTTCAACATAAATATCTTTGGACAATGCTTCATGCCATCTTTCTCTTTTTTCTTTCAAGACAACATCTTTATTGGTTTGTTCCACTTCATAAGGCAATGAACTAAACGATAGGTTGTTTTTATATTGAGATATAGGTTTGTATTTTTTTGCTTTTTCTTCTATAGCAGCTTGTGCTAATTTAAATTTTACCAAATTAAGACTGTATGTATTATCGGCTGCTCTACTATCAATCCATTTGGCATTTTCATCAATCAACTTAAAATTCTCACTAGCCGCAATTCTATTTTTACTATTTAATATGGCTTTATTGAAATTAGCATTTTTATCCCATACTTTATATTCAGCGGCATCGATTTTATCCCATGGCATAGCATTTTCAACGTCACGTTCACCCATTTTCAAATAAGCATATCTGTCTGGCATCACCACATCGCTACTTACACCCTCTAACTGAGTAGAACCACCATTAATTCTATAAAACTTTTGAGTAGTTGTTTTAAGTGCTCCTAAATCTCCTACAGAACTATTTCTAACAAATTGATTCAAGTCAATCACATTTTGAACAGTTCCTTTACCATAAGTTTGCTTACTCCCAATAATAACACCTCTTTTATAATCTTGTATTGCAGCGGCTAATATCTCTGATGCTGAAGCTGAAAAACTATTCACCATGATTACTAGAGGACCCTCCCATTCAATTTTCTTATCACGATCAAAAAGCACTTCTTTTCTTCTTCCTGCAGATTTAATTTGGACAATAGGACCTTCATCAATAAACAAACCAGCAATATCTACAACGGTTGACAAAGAACCTCCTCCATCATCACGTACATCAAGAACAATTCCATCTACACCCACTTTCTTCAATCTATCAACTTCTAAAGCAATATCTTTCCCTGCATCTCTACCGTTTTTATTTTCAAAATCGATGTAAAATTTAGGCAGATAAATCACTCCATAATTCAAACCATTTTTATTAACGATACTTGATTTAACATAAGTTTCCTCAATTTCAACAATATCTCTAATAATTGAAATAACGGTAATTGTACCATCTACTTTTTTAACGGTCAAACGTACTTCGGTGCCTTTTGGTCCTTTTATTTTTTTAACAACATCATCGAGACGCATTCCTACCACATCAACTGGTTCTGCATTTCCTTGGGCAACTTTCATCACAACATCACCAGCTTCTAATTGTTTTCCTCTCCATGCTGGTCCTCCTGAAATCAATTCAGAAATCTCAGTAAAATCATTTTTCTTTTGAAGTCGAGCACCTATACCCTCTAATTTTCCACTCATACTCACATCAAAACGCTCTTTTTCATCAGGAGCAAAATAGTTAGTGTGTGGATCAAAACGGGCTGTAATGGAATTAATGTACACCGAAAACCAATCATTACGATTTAAATCTTTCATGAAGCCAAAATATTCATCCAAAGATTTCTTAGCGTTATCTCTAGTTTCTTTTTCTAATTCATCGAAAGTTTTAGGTTTTTCGTTGTCTTTAGTTACCGTTTTTTTAACTGTCGTTGGCGCTTGATTATCTATCAAATCATCTTCTGATTCATCAACTGATTTTACTTCCTCAACAATTCCTTTGGCTTTGTTTTCTTGAATTTTCAATCTATCCGTCAATGAGGAAAGAGCAGACAATTTAATTTGCTTGCGCCATCTTTCTTTTAACTCAGCTTCATCTTTAGCATAAGGTGCTTTCTCATAATCTGTATTAAAACTTTCATCAACAGTGAAATCAAATGGCTTTGCTAATATAGATTGGTAAAATCCCTTACTTTCATCCATTCTTTTCATCAAACGCTCATAAGTCAAAGCAAAGAAAGTAAGCTCTTTGTTCATGATTTGATCGTCAATTTGTGTTTCATACTTAGAAAACTCTTCAATATCTGATTGTAGAAAAAATCGTTTTGATGGGTCTAAAGCTTGAATATAATCTTTATAAACTCCTTTTGAGAAGGTATCGTCAATTGCTGCTGGGCTATAATGTCCTTTTTCAATTACAAAAGTTAATAATTCTAAAAGTAATTTATCTTTTTCGGGATCCGATTCGTTTTTAGATTTAATATTAAAAGCGAACAATGTCGCTGAAAGCACAACAATTGTAAGAAGTATTTTATAATGTCTTTTCATAAAGTTAATTATAGTATTCATTCAAAATTTTTAAACTAAGTTAAATTAAAAACTATGCCATCCCCTGTAAAGCTTGCATAATTTTTTGTTAAAGATATAAAAATGTTTTTTGTTTATCCTTTAACTAATGAAATCAATAAAAATCGTTTCCTTTGTTTTATTTAAAAGTCATATTCTCATATCATTCCTTTTTTAATTCAAAAAAAGCGAAGAAAATATAAAAAAATGGATAAAAATAAACCACTTATTTTAATAACAAATGATGACGGAGTAACAGCACCGGGAATAAGGGCATTAATTGCTGTCATGTCTGAAATTGGTAAAGTTGTTGTTGTTGCTCCTGACAAACCACAAAGCGCAATGGGTCACGCTATTACAATCAACAGCACTTTGTATTTAAATAGAATTTCCAAAGAAGGCGCTCCTGTATTAGAATACAGTTGCTCTGGAACTCCTGTTGACTGTGTAAAATTAGGCGTGAATGAAATTCTAAAAAGAAAGCCTGACCTTTGTGTTTCGGGCATCAACCATGGATCAAATTCTTCAATAAATGTGATTTATTCCGGAACGATGAGTGCAGCTGTTGAAGCAGGTATCGAAGGAATTCCTGCTATTGGTTTTTCATTATTGGATTACAATTGGGATGCTAATTTTGAAGAAATCAAACCTTTTGTCAAAAAAATTACGCTTGAAGTTTTAGATAAAAAACTCCCTAAAGATGTGGTTTTAAATGTCAATTTACCCAAATTAAAAAGAGACGAAATCAAAGGAATCAAAGTTTGCCGTCAAGCTAAAGCATTATGGGTAGAGAAATTTGATAAAAGAACTTCTCCTTTTGGCAAAGAATATTATTGGCTTACAGGAGATTTTGTAAACGAGGACAAAGGGGAAGATACCGATGAATGGGCATTAGCAAATGGATACATCTCAGTGGTACCCGTACAATTTGATTTGACAGCCCATCATGCCACACAACAATTGAATACTTGGAATTGGAATGAATAAAACAGATTTACTCAAAGGCATTATCATTGGTATTATTACAACAGTAATTGGGATTTATGCTTTTATATGGATATTGACGCCTTGGGATTTTATTTCAGGAATTCAAATATTAAAACAACAAGGTCATTTAGGCAAAGTAATTACGCTGGGCTCTATTTTGAATATGATTATTTTTGCCGTTTTATATAAAATGAAAAAAGACCTGATGGCAAAAGGGATTATTTTCGCAGTCATTCTTTTGACTATTCTAACTTTATTTCTGTAAAAACAAATCATTAATTTTGAATTTGGTCATTATCTTAACCTTTTCATACTCTTAACGAATGAAATATTATATCATAGCTGGAGAAGCATCAGGCGATTTGCACGGTTCTAATTTAATCAAGGAAATCTTCAAAAAAGACAAAGAGGCTCACATTCGTTGTTGGGGTGGTGATTTAATGCAAAATGCAGGTGGCGAACTGGTTTCACATTACAA
>JAHEBK010000172.1 GCA_024642295.1 Flavobacterium sp.
GGCAAATATTCTTGAAAAAGGTTCTTTTTTAATACAAATCCAAGGATAGCTTTTATCATCTCGCAACAACACATTATAACGTGGCTGCAAGGTTTTAATCAAATTATTTTCTAGCAAAAGCGCATCGGTTTCTGTAGGAACCACAATATGCTTAATGGTAACAATTTTTTTTACCAAAACATTCGTCTTCGCGGTATCATGAATTTTATTAAAATAGGATGAAACACGTTTTTTTAAATTTTTAGCTTTGCCGACATATAAAATTTTCCCTTCCTTATCATAATATTGATATACTCCCGGTCCATCAGGAAGAGTTTGAATTTGAAGGTCGAGACTGGGGCTTTGCATTATTTTTTTATTTCAAAAAGGGTTTGAATCAATCTGTATTGTTATTGAAACATCAACTTATCAAGTCTACAATTATTGATTTCTTTCAAATTTACGAATTCCAAATAATAATTTCTACATTTAGCCTTTATTTCAATATGAAAACAAGCAAAACCATTACAATCCTAGGGGAAACCATTTTACCAGGGCAAAGCAAAACCATTGATATGGAAATTGCTAAGATGCATAATGCCGCCAGACTTAAAATTCCTATTATCGTTCAACGTTCCAAAATAGATGGACCAACGGTACTTTTTTCTGCAGGAATTCATGGTGACGAAATTAACGGAGTAGAAATCGTCCGTCAGTTGATTACTAAAAAAATCAATAAACCCAAGCGAGGCACTATCATTTGTATTCCCATCATTAACATGTTTGGCTATATCAATATGTCGCGTCAATTTCCTGACGGCAGGGATTTAAATCGCGTATTTCCGGGACGCAAAAAAGGTTCTTTGGCAAGTCGTTTTGCATTTCATTTGATGAATGACATCATGCCTGTTGTTGATTATGCTTTCGATTTTCATGCTGGAGGTGCTAGCCGTTTTAATGCTCCTCAAATACGATTAATTCCTGGTAATGAAGAATTAAAAGTATTGGCAGATGTCTTTAATGCACCCTTTACGTTATTCTCGAAAAATATTGCAGGTTCCTTTCGGAATTCCAGTCAAAAACAAAATGTAAAAATGCTCCTTTTTGAAGGAGGAAAATCATTAGACATCAATGAATCTGTTGCAGAAATTGGTATTGAAGGAGTCAAAAGAGTCCTTTCCTTCTTAGGAATGCTGGACACAAAGCATGAGACTAAATTTAAAGAAACAAATAGTATTTACATCAATAAATCAACTTGGTTACGTGCCAAATGTTCTGGCTTACTTCATGACCACAATAAAATTGGTCAATTTGTAAAAAAAGGAGAAGTACTGGCCACTATCACAGATCCATTTGGAAAATTTGAACAAAAAGTAAAAGCTCCAAATGACGGCTACATTATTAACGCCAATCATTCGCCCATTGTGTATCAAGGTGATGCCGTATACCACCTATCCAAAAGTATTTTAAATGAAAAACAGTAAAAAAGAATTACGTTTAAAGTATAAATCATTAAGACAAAAACTTAGTGTTTCAGAAATTGAAGAAAAAAGTTTAGCAATAGCCAATGCACTCTTGGAATTGCCAATTTGGGAAAAGCGCTATTTTCATGTTTTTTTACCCATTGAAGAACAACGTGAAGTGGATACTGAGTTAATCCTACACCTTCTTTCTGGCAAAGACAAAGAAATAATCATTTCAAAAACTGATTTTCAAACACTAAAAATGACTCATTTTTTATTGACAGACAACACAAAAATTAAAAAAAACGAATACAATATTCCAGAACCTGTAGATGGTATCGAAGTTCCTTCAAAAAAAATAGAAGTGGTTTTAATCCCTTTATTAGCTTTCGACCTGAAAGGAAATCGTGTGGGTTATGGCAAAGGATTTTATGATAAATTTTTATCTGAATGCAATAAAGATGTAGTCAAGATAGGACTTTCGTTCTACGAACCCGAAGATGTCATTAAAGATGTTTTTGAAGGTGATATTGCACTTAATTATTGTGTAACACCCGAAAGAAATTACACTTTTTAATTCAAAAAAAGTCCCTTCAGATTATTTGAATTGGAACATCTTACTCATAAGAGTTTCTTTATTAATGATGGTGAAATGCTTTTTTATTAAAAACAATTAGTATCCCAACACCCGTTGAAATTGCAATATCAGCAACATTGAAAATAGCATTGAAAAAGGTGAAATCTCTACCGCCCCAAACAGGCAACCAACTTGGTAAATTCCCATGCCATATAGGAAAATAGAATAAATCTACCACCTTACCATGAAAGTATTTCCCATAAGGTTGATCACTGAATAATGTAGCCAATTGAGAATGACTATCATCAAAAATAACTCCGTAAAAAACAGAATCAATAATATTTCCTAAAGCACCAGCAAATATTAGCGCTATAGCTACAATTAAATAATTAGAACTATGCTTGCGTTCAACTGAATCCCACAACCAATACCCAATTCCACCAACAGCAAATAGTCGGAACACCGTCAAAAACAATTTACCATATTCGCCCGGAATTCTTGTGCCCCAAGCCATTCCTTCATTTTCAACAAATAGGATTTTAAACCAATTGAAAACGGCAACTTCTTCACCTAAGATAAAATTAGTTTTGATAAAAATTTTCGAAACTTGATCTATCATTAAAATAATGAAGATTAATAGTGACGCTTTGGATAATGACATTTTTAAAAATTTAAGTGCGCAAAAATAGGTAATTTATAAAAAATCAAATTCCAAATTCCAATAATTTTACAATTAGGATTGGAATTTGGAATTTTAATTCAGTATTTTCAATGGTTATCTCTGCAGATTTTTAGCCTCGATACTCATTGTAGCATGAGGAACGATTTTCAATCTTTCTTTACCAATTAACTTTCCTGTTACTTTACAAACTCCATAGGTTTTATTTTCCACACGGAATAATGCGTTTTTTAAATCACGAATAAACTTTTCTTGACGAATAGCCAATTGTGAGTTTGCCTCTTTAGACATTGTTTCACTACCTTCTTCAAAGGCTTTGAAAGTTGGTGATGTATCATCAGTACCATTATTCAAATCATTCATGTAAGCACTTTTTATCAAATCTAAATCTGATTGTGCTTTTTCTATTTTATTTAAAATAATTTCTTTGAACTCCGCCAAGTCGGCGTCTGAGTATCGCGTAGCTTCATCTATCATACCCTTATTATTTAGTAATCGTTATTATTGTTTTTATATCGTCAAACTCAATTTCAATGCCATTTTTAATATTCTCTTCAAAAACTAAGTCTTCGGTCAAGGTTTCTGATTTAATATAATTTAAATTTCCTTTTACAGCATCTTCTAAAACACTGTTATTTTGCAGGTGTACTTTAATTTTATCTGTAACTTCAAATCCAGAGTCTTTTCTAAGATTCTGAATTCTGTTTACTAACTCTCTTGAAACCCCTTCATTTCTCAATTCAGGAGAAATAACAATATCAAGTGCTACGGTAATTCCGTTTGAATTTGCGACCAACCAACCTTCAATATCTTGAGAGCTAATCTCTACATCTTCCAATGTTAAAGTTACGGGATTTCCTGCAATCTCAACAACTAAGCTGCCTTCACGCTCCATTTGGTTAATTTCATCAGACAACAAACCTTGTATCTTCTTGGAAATCAATCCCATATCTTTCCCAAAGCGAGGCCCTAAAGTTTTAAAATTAGGTTTTATTTGCTTTACCAAAACCCCTGAAGCATCATCTAAAAGTTGGATTTCTTTCACATTTACCTCCGCTTTTATCAGGTCCGAAATCGCTTCAATTTCTAGTCTTTGATTATGGTCAAGTACTGGAATCATTACCTTTTGCAACGGTTGGCGTACCTTAATCATTTCCTTCTTTCTAAGGGACAAAACGAGTGAAGAGATGGTCTGTGCTTTCTGCATTTTACTCTCTAGTGATTTATCAACAAAGTTTTCAACGTATTCTGGAAATTTCGCCAAATGTACACTATCAAAATTTTCTGTCGCAGTAGCGGATGTTAAGTCTCTGTAAAGAGTATCCATGAAAAATGGTGCAATAGGAGCACTCAGTTTACTTACCGTTAACAAACAAGTGTAAAGTGTCTGATAGGCAGCGATTTTGTCTTGAGCATATTCTCCTTTCCAAAAACGACGACGACACAAACGCACATACCAGTTACTCAAATTTTCTTGTACAAAATCCGAAATAGCACGAGCTGCTTTTGTAGGTTCGTAATCAGCATAAAAACCATCAACGTCTTTTATCAAAGTATTCAACTCAGAAATAATCCATTGATCAATTTCTGGTCTTTCGTTCATAGGAATTTCGGCTTCATCATACTTAAATCCATCGATATTGGCATACAAACTAAAGAACGAATAGGTATTATAAAGCGTTCCAAAAAATTTACGACGCACCTCAGCAATTCCTTCTAAATCAAATTTTAAGTTATCCCAAGGATTGGCATTTGAAATCATGTACCAACGCGTAGCATCAGGACCATATTCAGACAAAGTCACAAATGGATCAACAGCATTCCCGAGACGTTTAGACATTTTTTGTCCGTTTTTATCAAGTACCAAACCATTTGACACTACATTTTTATAAGCAATTTTATCAAAAACCAAGGTTCCAATTGCGTGTAAGGTATAGAACCATCCACGAGTTTGA
>JAHEBK010000173.1 GCA_024642295.1 Flavobacterium sp.
GGTTTTGATTGAAAAAACCTTAAACGGTGCTTCTTTTATTGCTTATATGGGATTAGCCTACAATATTCTTACACCCGCTAAATCTATATCAAAAGCAACCTACAACGTCAAAAAAGGAAATGCAGCCGCTGAACGTGTACTTGAAATTCTCAATCAAGACAATCCAATTACATCTAAAGACGATGCGATTATTAAAACATCCTTTGACAATCAAATTTCTATTAAAAACATCAATTTTAAATACCAAGATGAAAATGTACTTTCGGATTTTTCATTGGAAGTAAAAAAAGGACAAACCATTGCTTTAGTCGGTCAATCTGGAAGCGGAAAAAGTACGATTGCCAATTTATTAACTCGTTTTTATGATGTTAACGAAGGCGAAATCAACATAGACAACATTAACATCAAAGACATGAATATTCAGTCTTTACGTGGATTAATGGGATTAGTTACTCAAGATAGTATTTTATTCAATGACACTATAAAAGCCAATATTGCATTAGGAAAACTGGACGCTAGTGATGAAGAAATTATTGCTGCTCTAAAAATTGCTAATGCTTATGAATTTGTCAAAGAACTTCCTTTGGGTATTCATACGAACATCGGTGACAGTGGCAATAAATTATCAGGCGGACAAAAACAACGTCTATCCATTGCGCGTGCAGTATTGAAAAATCCTCCAATCATGATTTTAGACGAAGCAACTTCTGCTTTGGATACTGAAAGCGAAAAATTTGTTCAAGTCGCACTTGAAAACATGATGCAAAACAGAACATCTATAGTAATTGCACACCGCTTATCAACGATTCAAAAAGCAGATACAATTATCGTAATGCAAAAAGGAAAAATCGTCGAGCAAGGGAATCATGATGAACTTATAGCACTTAATGGAACGTATAACAAATTAGTAACAATGCAATCTTTTGAATAGTGGATTAAGTTGACTAAATTTGATTGAAGTTAAACTTCAGACTTTACAACAAAGAAATGTACATCAACAATCCTAATATCAAACTACCTTCTAATCCCGATACCATTGTTTGGAAATACTTGGATTTATCCAAGTTCTTAGAATTGTTGTTGTCTAGACAATTGTTCATGTCACGTTCGGATAAATTTGAAGATCAGTACGAAGGTACTTTTAGCGAACCCACTTATGACGAAATCAAAAGACTATCCACTGATAATCCTGATTTCCTAAAATATTATAAAACACATCGTGAAAAAGTAGCCATTAGTAGTTGGCATATCAATGAATACGAATCCTTTGCTATGTGGCAAATTTTCACTCAAAACAGTGAAGGTTTAGCGATTCAATCCACAATTGGAAGATTACAAAAAGCCGTAGCTACTGAATCTATTTACAAGCAATATATAGGCGAAGTCAATTATATTGATTACAAAAAAGAATACATTCCGTTTGACGATATGTTCTTTCCTTTTTTATTCAAACGAAAAAGTTTTCAATACGAAAGAGAAGTTCGTATCATTACAGATGTCACTCAAAACAATTCAGTCTTAAATGACGGATTAAAAATCAATGTGGATATTGAACAATTGATTGAAAAAATCTACATTCACCCCAAATCTGAGAACTGGTATAAAAACCTCGTTATTCAATTGGTACAAAAATTAGGATTTCATTTTACCATTGAAAAATCAGATTTAGAAAGTGATATTTTGATTTAGTCCCTTAAAACTATATTGTTGGACTTAACCTTTTAAAATTATATGCTATTTTTAAACACATAAATTCAAAGGTGTTTTTTTACTTGGAATAGAAAATCATAGCTGTTCAAATAAGGTTACATTATAAAACCACAAAATGCTTCCTCCAAATAATTTCTAATTCGCAATTACCTTTAAATAGGCTCGTAACTTGCTACTTTCCAATCATTACTAGACAAATCGATATAATTATAGTGAACGACATCATTTTTATCAAATTGACCGTTTTTATTCGTGTCTTCTACAGTTCTAAAATACAAACGATTTTGAGATTCAATTAAACTCCAATCAATCAACTCTTCGAAATTAACGGATATTTTAGTGAAATTTTCTCCACTTACATCACTTAAGTACAAACTTTTAATATCACTTGAATCCAACTTCCCATCTCTATTCGAATCAATATCAAATAATGTATATACCATTATTTTCTTTTTTGTTTTATCCGCAATTCCGCTTAAATAAGTAGCCGTTTGAATTAAAACGCGTTTGTCTGTTAACGCTCGTATAGAATCTGAATTTATCTTTTGAAATTTCAAATTTTGCAAGTACCCTGTAATTTCATTTTCACCATAATTTGAAATGGTAAAACTCAAATCAATCACACTTGAAGAACCATAGCGAGATTTAGTCCCTTTTTCATATACCCTTAAATCTCCTACAGGATGAATTAAATAATCCGTTCCTTTTATTTGAATAGGTAAATCAGCAATAGCAATTTGAGTCGAATCTATTTTATCAAAAGGTCTCTCTTTATTCGTCCCATCATAAATTACTTTTGGTTTTTCAACCTCTTCTTTACAACTAACAAGTACTAAAACAGAAACAACTAACAACGCTATCTTTATATTTTTCATAACCTATAAATATTAAAATAAAACCAAATGTAATCAATTTAAAAAATTGCTTTTGAATTTCTAAGCTTTTTTTTAGAGTTAAATGGTATAAAAAAGTGATTATAGCTTTGCAATCAATTTTATATTAAAGACACGAGTGGTCATGTAATTTGGAATTCCGTATTCTGATTTGGTATAAACATCTCTTACCCAAGTATTGGTAATCGCATTTTGATTATTAAACAGATTGAAAATTTCAAATCCTAAAGACAATTCTTTAAAATTTCCAAACAGCCTACTATTTGGTTTCGCTTTTGTAGCATCAATAAATACTTTGTAAAAACCAACATCTACCCTACGGTAATCTTTCAATCTACTTTGAAATAAATAAGGATCAGCATAAGCTGGCGAACCACCTGGTAATCCTGTATTGTAAACTAAATTTAAATACAATTTCATCGATGGAATATTTGGCATATAATCTTGAAATAAAGCAGCAAATTTTAGCCTTTGATCCGTTGGTCTTGCAATATAGCCTTTGCCTGCACTATTCTCTTCTGTTTTTAAATACCCAAAACTCAACCATGATTCTGTACCTGGAACAAATTCACCATTCAATCGTACGTCTAATCCTTGCGCATAAGCAATAGCATTATTATTGGAAGCATAACGAATTCTAACATTGTCAATCGTATACGTATTTACATCCGTTAAAGACTTATAATATAATTCAGAAATCAATTTAAAGGGACGTTGCCACATTTTAAAACTAAAATCATTACTCAATACTACATGAACAGATTTTTGCGCTTTAACATCTGGTTGCACAGTTCCTTCAGCATCTCTGAGTTCTCTATAAAAAGGCGGTTGATGATAAACCCCTCCTGAAACTCTAAATACCATATCTTTTTCCCAATCGGGTTTAATTGCAAATTGTGCTCTTGGACTAAAAGTAGTTTGCGAATTGCCAGTTGCATTTGTCCCAGACACAGCCCAATTATGCGCCCGTATTCCAGCATTATACCAAACATCAGTATTTCCTATTTTATCTTTACGGCTCCATTGAAAATAACCTGAAAAACGATTAATAGTATTGAAATTTTGTGCACGTATATTTCGATAAGGCAATAATGGTCCTGAATAAGCTGTTTCAGGCTGATTATTCTGCACAAAGTCCTTAGGCGGATTAATTGAAAATCCTGCTGAATCAATCACTTCCCATTCAATAACTCTATCTCTTATAGATTCACGCGTAAATTTAGCTCCCCACTCTACTAGATTTTGCTTCCAGTCATGAAATCCTTTTATCTCTGTATTAATAATCAAAGCATCCAAGTCATTACGTGCATGATTTAATTGCGAACCAATACCTCTTGTAAAACTCACATTACCGAAGGTATCTGAACCTATTGAAGTATCGACTTCACCTAAACGGTATTGTGCCAAAATATCAAAATGTTCCTGCTCAGTAGTATGAAAAACAGAACCAATAAACTTCATTGTAAAAGTGTCGGTTGCTTTATAAGTCGTTTTGAGTGCGCCAAAATAGGTTTCGTATTTGTCCTTTTCTTGCCCTTCATAAAAAACAGTCAGCGCCATAGGTTTGTCTATGGTTCCAAATTTTGTTTGACGTGTTAAAGGTTGGTAATTGTATCTGTTTTGCGAAATATTGCCTAAGAAATTAAAATTCCATTTTTTCGAAGCATTATAATTGACATTGGTCTGTACATCTACAAAAGTTGGTGTATAATTGGTTTCAGTATCTTGACTATTGACCAATAAACTATTATTTCTGTAACGAACTCCTGTTACTGCAGTCCACTTTTTATTTTTTGAAATGGCATCCAAAGACAAACTTCCTCCAAGGAAACTTGCTTCAAATGTACCTGCAAAATGTGTTGGTTTTCTATAGGTAATATCCAAAACCGAAGACAATTTATCTCCAAATTTGGCTTGAAAGCCACCTGCTGAAAAATCTACATTTTGCACCAAATCGGTATTTGTAAAACTCAATCCTTCTTGTTGACCTGAACGAATCAAAAAAGGGCGATAGACTTCAATTTCGTTTACATAAACTAAG
>JAHEBK010000174.1 GCA_024642295.1 Flavobacterium sp.
AAGATGATAATTCTGTGATGAATATCTCTTTTCCTGTTTCTAAAGAGCCAGGTAGAGTAGTGGTTGAAGCGGAAAATGTTACCAAAAAATACGGGGATAAAACCATTTTAAAAGACATTAGTTTATTGGTCGAAAGAGGAAGTAAAATCGCTTTTGTTGGACAAAACGGTCAAGGAAAATCTACTTTTATTAAAGCCATTGTTGATGAATTTGAGTACCAAGGAAATATCAAATTAGGTCATAATGTGCAATTAGGATATTTTGCGCAAAATCAAGCCGAATATTTGGATGGTGAAATTACCTTATTGCAAACCATGGAAGATGCCGCAATGGATACCAATCGTATGAAAGTACGCGATATGCTAGGTTCTTTCTTGTTTCGTGGTGATGATGTTGAGAAAAAAGTAAAAGTACTTTCGGGAGGGGAACGTAATAGATTGGCGTTGTGTAAATTGTTACTTCAACCTATCAATGTTTTATTGATGGATGAGCCTACGAATCACTTAGATATCAAATCCAAGAATGTATTGAAAGCGGCTTTGCAAAAGTTTGGAGGTACTTTATTGTTGGTGTCACACGATAGGGATTTCTTGCAAGGAATGTCTAATCTAGTTTACGAATTTAAAGATCAAAAAATCAAAGAATATTTAGGAGACATCAACTATTTCTTAGAACAACGCAACCTCGAAAACATGCGTGAAGTTGAGAAAAAAGATGCTCAAAAAGCTGCTGCTCCCAAAGAAAGTAATAAAGCTTCCTACGAAGACCAAAAAAAATCAAAAGGATTAAATAATAAGTTAAGCAAAATCGAAAGTCAAATCAAGCAATTAGAAAAAGACATTCAAAACGATGACAAGATGCTAACTTCAAATTACGATAAGCATATAGAAGATGCCGCCTTTTTTAAAGCCTACAACAAGAAAAAAGCCGATTTAGATCAATTGTTACTAGATTGGGAAATTGTTCAAGAGGAGATTGATAATTTGTAGCTAATCCAGCGCTTCGTTACAATCTTTTACTCAAAACACTTTTTTTGTAAACTATTGGCAGGAGCTTCCTCCGGTCGCTCTGCCAGTAGTACAAAAAAATAGTGTTTTTCATAAAAGGATTTTCACTGCGATCTGGGCTAGTACGATTAAATAATCAACCCAATTGCCTTAGAATGTTCAATCGCTTCTGCACTGTTTTTAAAATAACAAACTTCCACGTTCAAAGTGTTGATGTTTGACAATGTATTGGTGATATGACTTTTTTGAGAACTTCCAGTCTGACGAATGTAAACAGCTTTGATACTAAGAGGAAATATTTTGCAAATCGCCTCATACAATCTAGTGTCTTCCTGTGAATCATCACCTAATAAAACATATTTTAAATTAGGATAGAATTCCAGAATATGTTTTATTTTTTCAAATTTATGATTGTGTTTTTTGCCTCTTCCAGTCCAGAAAAAACTTCTTATACTGGTCTTGATGTCTTTTAATAATAATACAGCTTTTGGTAATTGATGAATTTCAGTGAATTTTATAATAAATCGATAAAGGTTCCATTCACTGCTGGAAACATAAAAAAAGGTATTTAATTCAGTAGGATTTGATCGTCCAGCGAGACTTAATGCTTGGTAATGAGGAACTACATCTTCAAATATTTTTCGTTTGGTTACATTTTTAAATAGTAAATGATAGATTTTTTTTACGGGGCTTTCAGTATGAGAAACTAATAAAGTATCATCAATATCTGAGATAATGCCTAAATCACCTTCCTTTGGACGATTGTAATACTCTTTACTTGCAATAGTTTGATTATTATATACAATACTAACTTCATATTCAATCCACCCATAATTGTTTTGATTTAATGGAACACAAAATTTAAAATAACCATCGTCAAGTGTTTTGGTGTGTATTTTTATGTTATTGTGAATTAGATAGACATCTGCATTGGGTTGTGTCTTAATTCGGAACATATTAATGGTTGCAGTTGCATTTTTAATTTTTTTGGATAAAAAATCATAATCTTTTCTATTGGTAGGTTTAAAAACGTGTCCCATGACAATTAATTCTTGTTCATTGGCATAACCGCGATAAAGTTTTAAAATAGGCTTCATATGGGGTGTTACTTTTGAAGTACAATGAAAATTAGTTAATTTTAAGCAATTATTGAAACAAAAGCATGAAAAAGAATATTCTATTGGTGGTAAATCCTGTTTCAGGTGGACTTGAAAAAGCGGATTATATTCGTGCGGCCAAAAAATTTGCTTCAAAAAACGGAATAAATTTGGTGCTCTATAAAACTACTGATGTTGACGATATTGACAAAATCAGAGAATTGTATGAGGAATTAAAACCAGAACGTATTATTATAGCAGGTGGAGATGGAACAATTAAGTTGGTAGGGGATGCTGTTGCTACTAAAGATGTTATTTTTGGAATTTTACCTTTAGGCTCGGCAAATGGTTTAGCGGTAGAGTTGGATTTAATAAAGACAATTGAAGAAAATTTAGAAATAGCTTTTCACCATGATTATCTAGAAATTGATATGGTGGTAATTAACGAAAAAAAAAGTTTGCATTTAAGTGATATTGGTTTGAATGCTGAACTGATTAGGAATTATAAAAAAAGTAAAATTCATGGTAAGTGGGGGTATTTTTTGCAAGCATTTAGGACTTTGTTAAATGCTCAAAAACCATTTCGGGTGAATATAGAAACTTCAAGTACTAGAATCGATACCCAAGCCCGAATGATTGTGATTGCAAATGCACAAAAATACGGGACAGGTGTAGTAATCAATCCATTAGGAACGCTCAATGATGGGAAATTTGAATTGGTGATTTTGAAGAAAATTAATTTAGGTACAATTAGTAAAATTATTATGGGAAGGATGCCATTAGGATATAAGAACATTGAAATTATATCAACAGATTCTGCAACAATTAAAACAAATTTTCCAGTTTGTTTTCAAATTGACGGGGAATATCTTGGAACTGAAAATGAATTATCTATTTCTATTTCTCCTGAAAAAATGAAAGTGGCTATTCCTTAATTTTAGCTAACTATTTAAATGGATTTCTTTCATTCCAATCTGTTTTGGGTTCAAAATACGCAAAACTTTTTGGCATCAATAAATTTAGAAAATAATTTTCATGCCGAATCAAGCCATTCATTTCAATAGGGATTGCACCTACAGAACTCTTTATTTCTAGTGCTGTCCGAGCAAAAATGATGCGTTTGTAATTTTTCTTAATCGAATATCCAATCATATCATAAAGCATATTGAGGTATAACATTTTTTCTCTTTGATAGGTTTCATCGTATCCTAGAAAATAAGTATCAATATCTTTTCCGTTTTTTATTAGAGTATTAAATCCAATGAGTTCTTTGTTCAAAAAATACCCATAAAATAAAAAGTTATCATGAAGTTTGTCTTTAAAAACTTCAAAATGATTTTCACACAAGTAGAATGTGTTGAATGGTGCATTTTGAGCCACATTCAAGTACAATTCATTAATCTTAGGATGATACTTTGTTATTTCGTCAAGTGACATTTTTCTTTTTTCTAGACCTTCTACTTTTTTGCGAGCTCTTTTGTATTGATCACGGTATTTTTTATTCAAATCACCTATATAATCATCAATAGAGTGCCATTTTTCTCTAATATTGAAAATCATATTTGGTTGTGTGTTGAAATGATAGTAAGCTTTAAATTCAGGGATTTTGAAGGCATTACAATCAGTAACTTTAAAATCTTTATAGACGGTAAGATTAATTTTTATTTTTTGTTTTTTGAATTGCTCAATTAGACTTTTAGTAGCGTGGTTAAGTTGAATTAATCCATCTTTTGTGGTGATGGAATTGCTAAAACTGAAGCAATTTTGACCAGTAAGCATATTGTTGCCAATAATCAATACATTGGATATGAATTTTTTAAACAAAAAGTTTTTAACCATAGTTTTAAAACAATGGTCGCGATCGCCTAAAGAATTTACGTTACTTAAATTGATATATTGGGATAATGAAATTCCAACGAGGTCTTCCTCTTTGAATATTCCAATAAAATGACAGACCATATTTATTGGAGCAGCTTTTTCTAAGATGGACAAATAGTCTTTAGTAAGAAAGATGTTTTTTGAAGCCAAATTATCCCATTCAAATGGAAGATTTTCGGTTGAAGAATATATTTGAAAAGAAAAATTAGTTTTCAAGATAATGTTGTTGTTTGTGGGTCTAAATTACTATTTAAACTCAAACGATAAAGTTGTTGCCTAAATTTTAACTAATTTTATAGAAACTAATTTTAGCTATTATGGAAACTTATAATGAATATACGGCAAAGCCATTTTTGGATAATTTATTAGATTGGGAGTTTAATAATAATGGAATAGAAAAGAAATTTGTATTTAAAAATTTCAATCAAGCTTTAGGATTTATTGTTCAGGTTGGAATTTTGGCTGAAAAAGCCAATCATCATCCAGAATTGTTTAATGTTTACAATAAAGTAACTATTAGATTGTCTACTCACGATGCCAATGGCCTTACAAATAAAGATTTCAATTTGGCTAAAGGAATAGAACTCCTTTTAAAATAAAAACTCATCTCCTGTTTTTTTTATGAAGATGAGTTATTGACTTAAATTTATTATCTCTTTATG
>JAHEBK010000175.1 GCA_024642295.1 Flavobacterium sp.
TCTTTTTTGTAATTTATAGGGTGCACCATTGTCACCGATGTAAAAAATTAATGTATTCTCTAAAAGTTTTTCATTTTTTAAAGTTTCCATTATTTTCCCTACACCGTCATCTACTGCCGATAGCATTGCTAATGCTTTTCGTCTTCTTTCTGGCATTTCATCAGTAAACCTGTCTAAATACTTTTTTGGAGCATCTAGAGGAACATGGGGAGCTCTATAAGCGACATACAAAAAGAATGGATTGTCTCTATATCTTTTGATGATAGAAACTGCTGCATTTGTACAAGTCTCCAAATGGTATCCTTCAGAAGGATATTCTTTTAGAGGTCTATCATTACCATTCATATCAATATTAGAAGGAAAAGCGGCACCACTATTTTGTGGATACACATGGTCAAAACCATTTTTCACAATATCAATAGACTCACCAACATGCCATTTTCCAAATTGGGCAGTTGCATATCCTGCCTTTTTCAGTCTTTCTGGGAGAATGTTTTCAGGTTCCAGTAATGCAGGATTATTTTTGATATCGCCATTGCTTTCAATCCCAAATTTACTTTGAAATCTTCCAGAAAGTAAACCTGCTCTTGAGGGAATACACTGTGGAGCCGTACTATAGCCATTTGTTGCTCTCACCCCAGATTTTGCTAAGGCATCGACATTAGGTGTTTTTAAATCTTTTAGAACGCCTTGAACTCCCATATCAGCATAACCATGATCATCAGTATATATAACAATGATGTTAGGTTTGTCTTTTGGGTCTCTACTTTTTTTAACCTGCTGACTCGTTGCACAAGTAGTAATAGCTAATAAAAGTAAAAATTTATTATTGATCAAATATTTCATTTTGTTGGCTAATATTAATCGCTATTTTTGGTTTTCTCTTCCATGTGTTTCTTTAAGTCTGGTGATTCAATTCCGTTTAAATAGTATTGAAAATATTCCCACCATACGCCACCATTACCTTTGGATGCAGTCAGTCCTTTTGGTTCTAAATTTTGAGACCAGTCCGATAGTTTTTTTCTTAAGTCTTTTGCTATGGCTGGTTGCTTCTTAATCAAATTGTTTTTCTCAGAGATATCAGCGTCTAAGTCATACAAAAATTCTTTATCACTACCTCCGCCTCCTATAAGCAGTAATTTCCATTTGTCTTGTCTAATGGCACTTTGAGCTAACCATCTCCATGCCAAGTAGTCGTGTGGAGCTCCTTTAATATCACCCTTTAAATATGGAATGATATTGACTCCATCCAATAACTTTTTATCTTCAGGTAATTTTGCCAATGCAACTGCTGTTGCTGCAACGTCTAAGGTTGAAAGCGGTTGTGTATAGACTTGTCCTTTTGGAATAGTTCCTTTCCAAGATACTAGAAATGGTACATGCATCCCACCTTCAATTAAGGTGCCTTTTTCACCGTTTAAGGGGTCGTTTAATGATCCATCCCAACCTGGTCCTCTACCATTATCATCTTTTTTATACACTTTATAAGGTGCTCCATTATCAGCAATGTAAAAAACCAATGTGTTTTCAAGTAGATTTTGTTCTTCTAACGTTTTCATAATTAACCCAACGCTATCATCAACAGCAGAAAGCATTGCTAAAGCCTTACGTCTTCTTTCTGGCATTTTTCCAGGGAATCTATCTTCGTATTTTTGAGGTGCATCTAGTGGAACGTGAGGTGCTCTAAAGGCAACATATAAAAAGAACGGGTCATTTTTATAGCGTTTAATTATAGAAGCAGCAGCTTTTCCACAAGTCTCTAAATGGTACCCTTCTGGTTCGTATTGTGCTAATGGTCTGTCATTTCCATTTATGTCAATATTAGAAAAGAATTTACCACCACTATTTTGAGGATAAATATGGTCAAATCCATTGTCTACAATTTCATTAGCCTTTCCAAGATGCCATTTTCCAAATTGCGCAGTTACATATCCTGCTTTTTTAAGCCTTTCAGGAATTATGTTTTGACCTTTAATTAAATCCCACTCACTTGCATTACTTTCAATTCCAAATTTATTTTGAGATCTACCAGATAGTAATCCTGCTCTTGATGGTACACATTGAGGAGCGGTACTATATCCATTAGTTGCTCTAACACCTGATAGTGCCAAAGCATCAACATTTGGTGTTTTCAAATCTTTTAGAACGCCTTGGACTCCCATATCAGCAAAACCATGGTCATCAGTATATATTAGAATGATATTAGGTTTGTCGTTTGCATCACGTACTAGTGTTTTTGTTTCCTTTTTATTATTTATGTTGGCTTGTGCCACAGCATTCAGTCCGTAAATAGAAAAAAGTAACGAGAAAATTTTAATATGTATTTTCATTGTTTGTGAATTAATTAATTTCTATTTTTTTAGCTCCTTTGTATCCTCCTTTTTGAACACCAATATTTTCAGGATGGTATTTTGAAGCATCAAAATCTGGATTTTTAACTGGGATAACAGCTTTGGAATCTTTTAAATGTTTTTCAATTATTTTATCTAATTCAATTATCTTTTCTGGATACATATCATTTAAAGGGTTGTGTTCTCCAATATCCCATTTAAGATTGTATAATAAATATTCATGCTCTTGATTTTTTCCTTGGTTGAACATTCTAATTAATTTCCAATCACCTGCATGTACAGATACTGCAGCAGGAAGCCAATCTGGAACTGCTGGATTATGAGGGAAAAAAGTAATAATTCCGTCACGTTCTAACTTTCCGTTTTTTAAAGCTGGCGTAATGTCAAGACCGTCAATTACATGGTTTTTTGGTAATGGTATTCCAGCTAAGTTTAATAGTGTAGGGTAGAAGTCTGTTGATTGAACTATTTCATTAGAAATAGAGCCTGGTTTTGCAACTTTTGGGTAAGATACAATTGTAGGTACTCTTACACCACCTTCATACATGGTCGCTTTACCTCCTCTAAGTGGACGATTACTTGTTGGTGGTGCTAAATATTTAGTTCCATCAGGTAATTCATCCGTAATAGCATTATACATATTCCCGCCATTGTCACTTGTAAATACAATGATTGTATTTTCGATTACTCCTAATCTTTCTAATTCATCTAATAATCTTCCCACAGCTTCATCCATAGAATGTACCATAGCAGCATACGTTGCGGAATGTTGTGGGTCACTTAAATCTACCTTTGTTCTGTAGTATTTTTTCAAACTTTCTTTTGCATCAAAAGGAGCATGTACTGAAAATTGCCAGTAATTAAGGAAGAAAGGTTTTGTTTTGTCAATGGATCTCATCCACGCGATAGCCTCATCTGTCATACGATCTTCAATGTGTTCATGGTCGTATTTTTCAGAAAAATCTTTAAATTTCCATGGAGCAACAAAGCTTCCAGATGGACCAGGTCCATTAGTATGAGGCATATCAACATCAAATCCATGTTCTAATGGAGAATAAGGTTCAGATCCTAAGTGCCATTTTCCAAAATGCGCTGTTTGGTAACCTGCAGCTTTAAACTGTTTTCCTAAAGTTGGATATTTAGTATCTAATCGTGTTACAGATTGCGTGATGATTGCTTTACTGCCAGGTGTTGCATTTTCTTTAAGTGTTGCTTGTAATACAACTTTACCTAAATGTGCTTCTGGTGCTGTTAAACCTGTTCTAGCAGGAGTTTGTCCTGTTAAGATACTGGAACGAGTAGGGGAGCATAATGGACTAGCAGAATACCCTCTTGTAAAGGTCATTCCTCTTGCTGCTAAACGATCCAAGTTTGGTGTTTCATACAGTTTTGTTTTTCCATATAATGAAACATCTGCCCATCCTAAATCATCGGCAAGAATGAACACTACATTTGGTTTTTTTTGTGAATAACTTTGCCCAATAGTAGTACAAAGTAGTAAGGTTAAAATTAATTTTTTCATTTTTTTATATTTGTTTATATATAGACTTTAATTTTTGTATATGGTTTAATTCTCTTTTGCAAAAAGTTCCATGGCACTATATGTTCTATTATTTGCCCAACCTCCCTTAGGTTCAATTCTTGCGAAATCTTTTGGAGTGTACGATTTGTCATTATATTTCGACATCCATTCTAGCGTAAGTTTTTTTAGTTGGTTTATTTGCGCTTTATATTTTGGATTATTGTAAAGATTATTCACTTGGAAAGGATCATTTTTCCTGTCAAACAATACATTTATTAATGGAGAATCATCTTCTATCCCCATGGAGAACGTAAATTCGTTTGTTATTACGCCTCTCCAGTTGTTGTTTTCTCCTTTTCCTTTTTTATAGTTCCAAATAGGTTGATAAGCAACTGAATTTTGTTTTGTTGAAACAATTTCTTTAGATAAATCTTTCCCGTCATAAATTTGATTTGTATGTATATTCAGCAAACCAAGTGTTGTAGGTAAGATGTCTAAAGCACTCATTAGTAAATCTGTTCGATATCCTTTTTTAAGTTTATTTGGGTATTTTATAATGAATGGTATGTGGTTTGAATAATCATAAGGATATTGTTTTGGTAAAATAGCGTTATTAGACTCTAGCATATCCCCATGGTCTGCAGAAAATATTACCAACGTATTATCAACTTCCCCAATATCTTTAAGTTTATCCATAATCAT
>JAHEBK010000176.1 GCA_024642295.1 Flavobacterium sp.
AGCTGCTTACAAACTTGAAAATTCGTATATTGGTATTATGGGAAAAAGCATAGAACCTGCTATCTCTCCCTTGGGTTATGATTGGAAAATAGGAATTGCAATTATCAGTTCTTTTGCAGCAAGAGAAGTGTTTGTAGGAACCTTAGCTACCATTTATAGTGTAGGAGGTTCTGATAACGAGGACACCATCAAAAATAAAATGGCAGCGGAAGTAAATCCAATAACTGGGGCTAAAATTTTCAACTTTGCTTCAGGAATATCGTTATTACTTTTTTATGCCTTTGCCATGCAATGCGCCAGTACTCTTGCGATAACTCGTAAAGAAACCAATTCATGGAAATGGCCTTTGGGTCAATTAATCTTCATGAGTGGATTTGCTTATGTAGTCGCTTTGATTGCTTTTCAACTTATTAAATAATACGCTATGCAAGAATTTTTAGCTTTCGTTGCCCTAGCATTTGCCCTTGCTTTTTTAATCAAGAAGTTTTTTTGGAAAAAGAAAAAATCTAAAAAAAATTGTGGCACTGATGATGATTGTGGCTGTCATTAACGGCTTTTATATCAGAACCTTTTGCATCAATCATCAAACAAACTTAATTTAGCTTAATAAAAATATTACTAGCAATTTTGTTTGAAATAATTAAAACCTTAGCATCAACCTTTATTTTTAAGGACAAATCAAAGGCTTCTCTTTCAATAAATTCAATTAGAGAGCCTAGTGAAATTTCCTGTTTGTCTAAATATTTCAAAAACTCGGAAGAAGTATCTTTTACCCCTACACAAACACCTATTTGATTGACCGTTAACTCAGAAAGCAATTGTTTTTCTATTTTAAGAATCTGACCTTGGGCATTTGGAATAGGGTCACCGTGTGGGTCTTCGGTTGGATTTCCTAAAAAGTCATCGAGTTTATTAATTAATTTTTCGGATTTGATGTGTTCCAATTGTTCGGCAATATCATGCACTTCATCCCATGAAAAATCTAGTTTTTCGACCAAAAAAACTTCCCAAAGGCGATGCTTTCTAACAATCATTTTGGCTGCCAATCCTCCTTTTTGGGTCAGTGAAACGCCTTGGTATTTTTTGTAATTAACCAAGTCCTTTTCAGCCAATTTTTTAAGCATATCAGTAACCGATGATGCTTTGGTATCCATGGTTTCAGCTATAGCATTGGTACTCACATCAGTATTATTACTTGTAGTGAGATGGTAAATGGCTTTGAGGTAATTTTCTTCCGAATGTGTCATTTAGATTTTTGATTGAAGATTAACGATTCTTGATTGCAGATTTTAAAATTTCTTAAATGTAAGCTAATCACTAAGGGCTAAAATCACTTTTTAACAATCAACAAAGGTATCGAAATTTTGTGACGCAATTTGTCAACGGTGGTTCCGAAAATCAAATCTTTGAAACCAGTATGTCCGTGGGTTCCCATTACAAGAACGTCAAAATCTCCTTTATTTACAATCAGAGGAATCACTTTGTCAGGAGTTCCAAAGCCCAATTGTGAACTTACTACAAACCCTTTTTCGACCAACATTTCTTCATATTGCTTCAATAACTTTTCATCGATGGAAGTTTCGTGATCATCAGCATCATCTCCATAAACCAAAGCACCAACGGTTTCTACCACATGTATTAAAGTATAATTAGCTTCCTTACCTCCTAGTTCAAAAGCGCTATTCAAGGCGACTTCATCAGCGGATGAAAAATCGACCGTTACAGCAATATCTTTTTTCGAATAAATAGAAGCTTTAGAAAATTGTAATTTCAAATGATGAGGAGAATGGTTTTGAATATTAGATTTTAGTTTAGTTACAAATGGTTTGAAAACGATGTATAATAATAAAATCAAAAAACTAAAGGCTAAAGGCACAACGGTAAACCACAATAGGGTTGGGTTTTCAGAAGTTTCAAGCCAGCCTTTAATTTCATCAAAAACCAATTTGGCATTCAAAACCACAATAATTGAGGCTACAATCCAGGAGGCAATTTGTGTCAGTTTGCTAATATGAAATCCTTTCATCTTTGATTTATCACTCACAAAATGGATTAACGGAATAATCGCAAATCCCAATTGTAAACTTAAAATCACCTGACTTAAAATCAGTAATTTTCCCGTTACTCCTTCTCCAAAAACTGTAATAACAATAACGGCTGGAACTATGGCAATCAATCGGGTGATGATTCTTCGTACCCAAGGTTGAATTCTCAAGTTAAGATAGCCTTCCATAATGATTTGTCCCGCTAATGTCCCTGTAATGGTCGAACTTTGTCCAGCAGCAATCAATGCAACGGCAAATAAAATGGGCGCCCATTTGGTTCCTAATAATGGTTGTAAAAAGCGATGTGCATCTTGAATTTCGGCTACTTCAAACATGCCAACTTTGTAAAATGTGGCTGCAGCCAAAATCAAAATTGCAGCATTCACAAAGAAAGCCAAGTTCAATGCAATGGTCGAATCGATAAAATTGTATTTCAAAGCTTGCTTGATACCTGCCTTGGAACGGTCAAATTTTCTAGTTTGTACCAATGAAGAATGCAAGTATAATTGTGTGGCATCACAGTGGCACCAATAATACCAATGGCTATATACAATGCCGTTTCATTTGGCATTGTTGGAATAAGTCCTAAAACAACATCTCCCATTACTGGCTGTGCAAATATCATTTCGAAAATAAAAGAAACGCCAATCACAGCAACTAGCGTAATGATAAAAGCTTCCATTTTTCGGATGCCTTTGTTGATTAAAAACAATAATAAAAAAGTGTCCAAAACCGTTATCATTACGCCTTCGATTAATGGAATGTCAAACAATAAATTGATACCAATTGCCATACCTAAAACTTCGGCAAGGTCACAGGCAGCGATGGCAATTTCAGCCAAAAAATAAAGAATATAATTGATAAAAGGGGAATAGGTCTCACGAGAGGCTTGTGCCAAATCACGTTGGGTAACGATTCCCAATCGAGCGCTCAAACTTTGAAGCAATAAAGCCATGATGTTACTCATTAACAATACCCAAAGTAGGGCATACCCAAACTGACTTCCTCCAGCAATATCTGTTGCCCAGTTTCCAGGATCCATATAGCCCACGCTAATTAAATAGGCGGGGCCAAAAAAAGCAATTATCTTTTTAAATACTGATTTCTTATTTTGAGTAGTAACGGATTCGTTTACTTCTTCTAATGACTTGCTCATTTTTAGTAGTTTGAGGCAAATATAAATCTATTTTTTTGTTTTATAAAATATAATTTTTAGATTTGCCTAAATTTTAAATTAAATAATAACTAAAATATAATTGTGAAAAATCTAATTTTAGGTTTCTGTTGGCTAATCAGTAGTTTTTTATCGGCACAATCCATTATAAAAGGAACAGTAATAAGTGGAGGAAGACCATTACAAATGGCGAATATCCTTTTGAAAAAAACAAACAAAGCAACTGTTACAGATGAGAAAGGAAGTTTTATATTAAAAAACATTGCCAGCGGAAATTATGATCTAGTAGCTTCGTACATAGGGTATACAACGGAAAAAACTACTGTTACTGTGGTTGATAGTACTGAAATAATTGTAGATTTTGAGTTAAAAGAAACAAATTCCTTAGACGAAGTGGTGGTGACAGGGACACTCAAACCAGTAACTAGGCTTGAAAGCTCGGTGCCAGTAGAAGTGTACAAGCCTACTTTTTTCAAAAAAAATCCCACGGCAAATGTTTTTGAAGCAATGCAAAATGTAAATGGTGTTCGTCCGCAATTGAATTGTAACATTTGCAACACGGGAGACATTCATATAAATGGTCTTGAAGGACCTTATACCTTGGTTTTAATTGACGGAATGCCTATTGTAAGTGGGCTATCAACAGTTTATGGATTGTCTGGAATCCCCAATTCTCTTTTGGAACGTATCGAAATTGTAAAAGGTCCCGCCTCCTCTTTGTACGGAAGTGAAGCTGTAGGAGGATTGATTAATATTATTACTAAAAACCCAAAAAACGCCCCTTTATTCTCGGCTGATTCTTTTGTAACTGATTGGGGCGAATGGAATTTAGATTTGGGTTTCAAAGGTAATCTGGGTAATACGGCTTCGGTTTTAACAGGAGTGAACTATTTTAATTATAGCAATCCGATTGACAATAATCAGGATAATTTTACGGATGTGACTTTGCAAGACCGTATATCGGTTTTTCAAAAATGGAATTTTAATAGAAAAAGCAGTAAATTACTTTCGCTCGCAGGACGTTTTTTTTATGAAGACCGTTGGGGTGGCGAATTGCAGTGGGAGAAAAAATACCGTGGAGGAGACCAAGTGTATGGTGAGAGTATTTACACCAAGCGTTGGGAGTTGTTAGGGGCGTATGAATTACCAACAGTTGAGAAAATGCTATTAAGTTTTTCGTACACAGACCATGATCAAAATTCTGTTTATGGAGACCTTCCATTTCTTGCAAAACAACGTATTGGTTTTGGACAACTGACTTGGGATAAAAAAATAGTGAATCACGATTTGCTTTTTGGAACTGCTTTGCGTTATCAGTATTATAACGACAATACTACGGCAACTGTTGAA
>JAHEBK010000177.1 GCA_024642295.1 Flavobacterium sp.
CATCGGACTGCTTTCAGGACTTTTAGGTATTGGAGGAGGTATTATTCTTAGTCCCTTAATGCTCTTAATGCGTTGGTCAAAACTAAAAGAAACGGCTGCAGTTTCTGCACTATTCATTTTTGTCAATTCGGTTTCTGGTCTTTATGGACAAGTTCAAAAAGAAGGCCTTTATCTCCCTAAAGAATTACAAATAGCTGTTTTAGCTACCATTGTAGGAGGTTTATTAGGCTCCTATTTTGGAAGTCAAAAATTCAACAACAAAACATTAAAATACCTCTTAGCTGTTGGTCTTACAATTGCCTGTTTAAAATTACTTTTTACTTAAAAACTTCATTTGTTTAAAAAATAGTTTGAAAAATTATGCTTTATGACACGAAAGTTAAAACTTTGAACGTTATTAACTTCATATAAAGAAATTCTTTATTATTTTTACCGCATAATTAAAACATACTATGAGTTCTTCATTTGATAAGTTTCAAAAACGCAGATTAATTTCTTCTTATTTTTCAGTTGTTCTAAGCATATTCTTGGTTCTATTTCTTTTGGGTACACTAGGACTTTTTATTATAAATTCACAAAAATTAGCCAATGACTTCAAGGAAAAAATTGCTATGACCGTTTTTTTCAAAAACGAAGCTAAAGAAGCTGATTTAAAAGCTTTTGGTTCAGAATTAAAGAAAGCTGCTTACGCAAAATCTACTGTTTATGTAACCAAAGAGGAAGCTGCAAAACAACATACCGATATTATTGGCGAAGATTTCTTGACTTTCCTTGGAGAAAATCCATTGCAAAATTCCTTTGACATCCATTTAAAAGCCGACTATGTTGAGAAAGATAGTATTTCCAAAATTGAAAGTAAGTTTCGAGAAAATGAATTGATTTCGGATATTGTATATGACAAACAATTGGTAAACTTAGTCAATGACAATATCAAGAAAGTAAGTATGTGGATTTTAATTATCAGCTGTTTCTTGACTTTTATTGCGGTTTTATTAATCAACAGCTCGTTACGATTGTCGATTTACTCTAATCGATTTATTATAAAAACCATGCAAATGGTTGGCGCTACCAAGTCCTTTATCCGTAAACCTTTTGTGATGCGTAGTGTTAAACTAGGAATGCTTGGGGCTTTCTTAGCTATTATTGCCTTGATAAGTCTTTTATTATACATTGAAACTAACTTTCCTGATTTACAAATCTTAGAAAACAAAGTGTTGATTGGCGCTGTATTGGCAGGAGTTTTTGGCCTTGGCGTTTTAATAACTTGGATTAGTACACACTTTGCAACACAACGTTTCTTGAATTTAAGAACAGACGACTTATATTAGTATCCGGCAAGACACTGGAGAAAATTAATACATAAATAATGATGAAAGACACTAAACAAGAATTCTTATTTGATAAAGTAAACTACAAAATTCTTTTGATAGGAATTGGCGTAATTGCCCTAGGTTTTATCTTAATGTCAGGTGGAGGTAGTGATGACCCAAATGTATTTAACGAGGATATTTTTAATTTCAGAAGAATTAGATTAGCCCCTACAACAGTATTAATTGGTTTTGGAATTACGATTTACTCCATACTTAAAAGTCCTAAAAAAGACTAGTAGACAGTCAGTGATTTAGATTTTAAGATCTAAACAGTCTGACTATCTAAATAATCTAAAAATCTAAAATGAACACACTACAAGCTATTATCCTTGCTATTATTGAAGGAATAACCGAATTTCTGCCTGTTTCTTCTACTGGACATATGATTATCGCATCCTCTTTTTTTGGAATTGCTCAAGATGATTTCACCAAACTTTTTACTATTGTCATTCAGTTAGGAGCGATTCTTTCGGTAGTAATCCTTTATTTTAAACGCTTTTTTCAAACTTTTGACTTCTATTACAAATTATTAGTTGCTTTTATTCCTGCAGTTGTTTTGGGATTGTTATTAAGTGACAAAATTGATGAATTATTAGAAAGTCCTGTAACCGTTGCCGTTTCGCTTCTTGTAGGTGGTATCATTTTATTAAAAGTAGATGATTGGTACAATAATTCTGAGGAGACTGAAATCACGTATTTAAAAGCTTTCAAAATTGGCTTGTTTCAATGTCTGGCTATGGTACCTGGTGTTTCCCGTTCAGGAGCTAGTATTGTGGGTGGTATGTCTCAAAAACTAACTCGTAAATCGGCGGCAGAATTCTCATTCTTCCTAGCTGTTCCAACGATGTTTGGAGCCACAGCAAAAAAATGTTATGATTACTACAAAGCTGGATTCGAACTAAATCAGGAACAAATCAATTTGTTAATTATTGGAAATGTAATTGCTTTTATTGTAGCCTTGTTGGCCATCAAAAGCTTTATTGATTTCTTGAGCAAAAAAGGATTTAAAATCTTTGGATACTATCGTATTGCCATTGGAATCATATTGCTTATCATCCATTTCTTTGTTCAATCTTTGACTATCATTTAATGACCGCAGAAGACTACTTAAACGGCCAAATTCTTTTGATTGACAAACCCTTAAAATGGAGTTCGTTTCAAGCGGTGAATAAATTAAAATACGCGCTGATTAATAAAGTTGGACTTCCTAAGAAATTCAAAATCGGACATGCAGGAACCTTAGACCCATTGGCTACTGGATTACTCATTGTTTGTACTGGAAAATTCACCAAAAGAATTACGGAAATTCAAGGTCAAGCCAAAGAATATACTGGGACTTTTCATATTGGAGCCACCACTCCATCTTATGATTTAGAAACGGAAATTGATCAAACCTATCCCACTTCACATATTAACGAAGCACTCATTCACAAAACAGTGAACCAATTTTTGGGCGAAATAGACCAAAAACCGCCTATATTTTCTGCTATTAAAAAAGATGGGGTGCGCTTATACGAACATGCACGTGCGGGAGAAACTATAGAAATTGCTTCTAGAAAAACAACTATTCACGAATTTGAAATTACACGAATAGCATTACCCGAAGTAGATTTCAGAGTCGTTTGTAGCAAAGGTACTTATATTCGCTCTTTAGCATACGATTTTGGGAAAGCGATGAATTCTGGCTCTCATTTGACAGTCTTACGACGAACAAAAATTGGAGATTACAATGTAATAAATGCTGTAGATGTTACTTTATTTGAACAAACTTTAAACCCATAAGTATGGGCACAAGAAAAAACACACAATAAAGACATTTCTGAATTTATTATGTATTTTAATCCAAATCGTTTATTCTTTTTACGAATCCAAACGCACTATTAATATACTTCAAAATATTAATAATGAGAAATACGTTCGTTACCAAACAAAAAACGAGAGAATAAATCATACAGTTTTTCAAAGAATTTTTTCATGACGATGTTTTTTTAATTGTGAAACAAATAATTAAACACCATAAAAAAGTAAATTTAGATAGATACATCTGGGTTTCACTAAGATACAAATAATTTTCAATAAAAAAAATTTTATGTGAAAAATTATATACCGAGTATCCATGGTATTTCCGAACGAAATTGCTTCAAATTAAACGCTTTTAACACCATTTAAAATCTTAATTCCTTCATAAAAGTTTCTCCTTTGCCTTATTTTATTTATTGTATTAAAAAAATCCCCTAAATAATCAAAAAGTGTATTTTTATAAAAACATTTGAATAGAAATGAATATAAAAAATAAGTCGATTGGCCTTGTACTTTCGGGCGGTGGCACCAAAGGCATTGCTCACGCAGGTGCTATCAAATTTTTGGAAGAAAAAAATATCATTCCTGAACGTATTGCTGGAACGAGTGCTGGTTCGATAGTTGGTGCTCTATACGCTTTTGGAAAAACACCTGAAGAAATTTTATCATTTTTTCAGTCTATCTATATTTTTCATTGGAGGCATCTTACATTCAAAAAAGCAGGATTAATCGATTCGGAATCTTTTTATGATAATTTTTATTCCATTTTTGAAAATGCCACCCTTGGAGATTTAAAAATTCCTATACAAATAACAGCCACAAACATGGTTCGAGGGCGATTAAAAATCTTTAAACCCTCCACTAAAATTGTGGATGCCCTTATTGCCTCGGCTGCATTTCCAGGCATCATATCTCCTTATGAAATTAAAGGAGAAACCTATAGTGATGGAGGAATATTAAACCATTTCCCTTCAGATGTATTGTATGGGCAATGTGAAACCATTATTGGTATTTATGTGAGTCCAATTCAAAAAATCAAAGCTACCGACCTCAACACCATACGAGCAGTAACCACAAGAGCTTTTGATATTTTTTCAGCAAATTCCGATACTCAAAAATTCACTGTTTGTGATTGGGTTATAAAACCTGAAGAATTAAGTATCTACAGTACTTTTGAGACCAATAAAGACAAAATGGAAGCCATATTCAATATTGGCTACGAAGCTGCCAAAAATTCTTATGAAGCACTTAACTTGTAAACCGCAGTTTATACCATTTAGCTTTTAAATTTACTGGCATATAATGGTTAACGATTGTCAGGTTGAGCGTAGTCGAAACCTCGTTCTGGGGCAGTAAATAATCTCGACTTCGCTCGATTTGACAAAATG
>JAHEBK010000178.1 GCA_024642295.1 Flavobacterium sp.
AATGATGAAGAGGAGTGATTTGCATTAAGGTATTTAATCCAAATAAATTAAAAATAGATGCCATCAAAAGTCCTCCAACAAAAACAGAGGTCATAATGCGCCAACTACCAATACCAGTGTATAATAAAATGGCTGCACCAATCAAACAAGCCATGGTGGATGTTTCCCCCACAGAACCTGGAATAGTACCTATAAAAGAATCCATTATACTTGGAATTTTATGAACTAGACCAGCTGCTGCATCGCCCAAAGGGGTAGCTCCACTATAACCATCTACAATACTTTGCCCTTTATTAGTAGTGCTATCAATCCACACCTCAGTACCCGACATTTTAGTAGGGTAAGCAAAGAACAAAAAAGCTCTAGCGGTAAGAGCGGGATTTAAAATGTTCATGCCCGTACCTCCAAAAACTTCTTTTCCAATGATAACTGCAAAAATCGTTGAGACAGCCAACATCCATAAAGGAACATCAACTGGCATGATTAAAGGAATCAACATTCCTGAAACTAAAAAGCCTTCGTTAATAGTATGTTTTCGGATGATAGCAAAAATGAATTCTGTAGTTAATCCTGCACCATATGAAACTAGTATTAAAGGAAGTACTTTGAGTGCGCCAAAAATAAAATTATCCATTAGAGACGAATTCGTAATCCCAATGGCATGATGATGTTGATAACCAACATTCCACATCCCAAACAACAAACAAGGTATTAATGATAGGACCACTAATATCATGGTTCGCTTCAAATCAATAGCATCACGTACATGTGTCCCTTTGCTTCTTGTAGTGTGATTAGGGACAAATAGAAAGGTTTCAAACGCATCAAATGCAGGGTAGAAATTTTCTAATTTCCCTCCTTTTTCAAAATTAGGCTTTAGGGTGTCCAGTAATTTTCTTAGTGATTTCAAATTCAAATATTTTAATGATTAAATTTGGTTATCTCATTGATTGTAATCTATTTAATTATCTTTATAGAAACTGATAGATTAACTAAATTTTTAGTTCAATATCGTTAATTTTAAATGATGCAGTTTCCAGAATGACATGCTATTAACTAAATTCTTTTCTCACAATTTCAAGTCCTTGACGAATAATTTCTTGTGATTTAATCTTTGATGTACAGACAAATTCACAAAGCGCAAAATCTTCTTCAACTACTTCGTATATACCTAGTTTTTCCATCATATCAATGTCTTCAATTAATATTGATTTTAATAATTGAACAGGGTAAATATCCATTGGAAATACTTTTTCATATTGTCCAGTCATTACAAAAGGTCGCTCTTCACCATGCAAATTGGTATTCAGATTGTGTTTTTTATTGGGTGTAATCCAAGAGAAAAAAGTACGTGAAACACTAAATTTATTAAATCCAGGCGCTAACCACCCCATGAATTCATAATGATTTCCTTCTGGAATTACGGTTATTTGGGAATCATAAAAACCTAAAAAACCATCCATTGGAATTTGGTTTCCCGATAAAATAGAACCACTAATGATTCGGTTATCACCTTCTTTTAAGCCAGCTTCATTTATCATGTTTTTAATAGAAGAACCTACAACTGATTTGAAATATTTTGGATTATTAACCTGAGAGCCTGTCAAAGCAATAATTCTTGTAGCATCAAAAATTCCTTCATGGAATAATTTTCCAATAATTAATACATCTTGTGGGTTGAGGTACCAAACTATTTCTCCTTTGTTGATAGGGTCGATATGATGAATTTGTGTTCCAATATTACCCGAAGGATGAGGGCCTGATATCGTATTAATTTGCACCTTTTGAGCTTGATGAAAAGTAGGAATAGGGGAGCTGTCTGCTTTTAGGTTCAAATGTATTTTTCCAGGTGTTAATTTTTTCAAGGCATCTAGTCCAATTTGAAAAAGAGTTTCTTTACCAGACAGGATAAAATCATTATCAGGAGCTAAAGGATTGCTGTCAAATGCTGATATGAAAATAGACTTTGGAGTGTCGCTCGGATTTGCTATAGTTCCATACGGACGTTGACGAATAAAAGGCCAAACGCCACTGTTTAATAATTGTGCTATAACGTCATCTCTGGAAATTTCGTTTGGATTTGATTTTGTAAAAGAGAAATGTTTTATTTCTCTATCGGCAAGTATTTTTATTTCTAGTATAACTCTTTTTTCACCACGAAGAATTTCAACTACTTCACCACTTACGGGGGAGCAAAACCGAATCGCTTCATTGTTTTTGTCGTAAAACAAAGGTGTTCCAGCTAGTACATTATCTCCTGATTTAACTAATAGTTTTGGCGTAAGCCCCACAAAATCTTTTGGTTTTATCGCAAATATTTCTGCGATTGGCATGTCCAATACTGACTTAACAGCTTCACCTGTTAATTTGAGATTCAATCCCCGTTTAATTTTAATATATTCACTCATACATTAATTTATTTTTAATGGGTATTACTTTTAATTTCCTGGTAATTGGACGAAAATGAGTTTATTAAATAATTAGATTCATGTAAAAATGTTATTTAATATTTAGTAAGAATAGGAAACTAATTTAGTGAATTTATCTCAAATTAGCAATTAAAGATTTGGATTTTATAAAAATATGTAATTTGTATTGCCAAATTGGTATCAAAAATTGTGAATATCTATTTTGGAATTACTCTATATTTTCTTTTTGAAAAATTATCTTTGGCATCCTAAAAAAAAGATATATGAGCGCAATTTGGTACGAATGTAAAGTAAAATATAGAAAAACGGATGAAACAGGTTTACAAAAAGTAGTTACAGAACCTTATTTAATAGATGCTATATCCTACACGGAAGCCGAGTCTCGAATTAACGAAGAAATGTCGGCTTATATTAGTGAAGAGTTTAAAATCACCAATATCAAAGTGGCTAATTATGCCGAAATTCACCCTTTTGAAAATACAGATCGTTGGTTTAAATCTAAAGTATCGTTGTTAGCCTACGACGAAGAAAGCGGGAAAGAGCGTAAAACCAATATGTATTTACTAATTCAAGCCAATGATGTGAAAGAAGCATTTGACAATACCGTTCATGTGATGAAAGGAACTATGGGGGATTATACTATTCCAGCAATCGCAGAATCTCCAATTATGGATGTTTTTCCTTATTTCAGCGGTGAAGAGGATGCGGTTGAAGCCTTAAATCGATTCAATATCATAAAAGCTTCAAAACCATTTGTAGCTGAACAAAAAGAAATCGCTGTTGAAGCCGAACTCGAAGCCGAGTTAGAATAAAGTATTTAAGGGATTTTTGAGAAAAACTTCGGATGAAAGTTATATATGGTATTTGTCATAGTAACTATGAAAATTGGAAATCAAAAATCTTTACTTAATTTTACTAAAATATAAATACTACACATTGAAAGATACGGCCAAACATCAAGGACTTCGAAACCAATTAGCGAGCATTTTACAAGAAAAAGGAATAACTGATAAAAATGTTTTGGAAGCCATAAAAACGATTCCGAGACACTTGTTTCTAGATTCTAGTTTTGAGGAACATGCCTATCAAGACAAGCCTTTTCCCATAGGGGCGGGACAAACGATATCACAACCTTATACGGTTGCTTATCAATCGCAACTATTAGAAATTCAAAAAGGGCAAAAAGTTTTAGAAATTGGTACTGGTTCAGGTTATCAAACGGCGGTTTTATGTAAGATGGGGGCTAATGTGTATAGTGTGGAACGTCAAATCGAGTTGTTTAAGCCAACAGCAGCATTATTGCCAAAATTAGGTATTAGACCTAAACATTTAACTTTTGGTGATGGTTATAAAGGTTTGCCGGGTTTTGCTCCTTTTGATAGTATTATTGTTACGGCTGGAGCTCCTGTCATTCCGAAGCCTTTGATGGCACAACTTAAAATAGGAGGTAGATTGGTTATTCCGCTTGGTGAGGACGTACAAATAATGACATTATTGATTCGTAAAAACGAAACTCAATTTGAAAAACACGATTTAGGAGAGTTTCGATTTGTACCTTTATTGGAGGATAAAAATTAATCATTTTAAACGCGAAGTACACTAAGATTGTTATTCAATAAAGAAGCTCAGGGAAAGAAATATAAAAAAGACACAAAGTTTACCAAGAGTTGTAATGGTTTTATTATGATTGAAATCAACATAAAAAGTCATAGGTTCTAAATGTATTCTTTGTGTCTTAATTGATTAAAGTACCTTATTGTGCAATAATGCCAATATAACGCTCTAAACTTTCTTTCTCAATTTGAGCAATAAACAGCAAGAAATCTTCTTTATTGTTTTGGGATTGCGCCGTTTCAAGTGATTTATAGTATTGCATTCTGTTCTCGTAATCTCCTTTGATATTGGCAATAACATAACCGTGTTGTAATAAAATCAAGTTCATCACCAACCGAGAGGTTCTTCCATTGCCATCAATAAAAGGATGAATAGTTACAAGGCGTTCGTGCATTTCGGCTGCTAGAACTATGGGATGAAGACTGTTTTTATGGGTTTCATACCAAATAAAGAAATCTTCCATGTCCTTAGCAACCATATACGGCTGAGGTGGCATATAACTACTG
>JAHEBK010000179.1 GCA_024642295.1 Flavobacterium sp.
CATAATCACAAAAAGGACCGAAGCAATGGCAATTGAAATCCGTTTTTTGCGTTGTTTTTCTAGTTGTTGCGCTACTTGTTTTTGTCTTTGTACTTCGTTCAAAAGCATTTCTTCTTCGTTTTGAACTTCAACAGGAATAGCACTGTCCAGAACAACAATAGCTTTCTGGATTTTGTTGCGGTCTTCGGTAATTTCGAATTCCATTGGTTTTGATTTGGCAAATTTTACTAAATCCGCTTGTTTTAAAACGCGTTCTAAGTTTTCAATTGTTTCTTGCGAAAGCTTCATTTTCTTTTTGATAGAAGCGGCTTTCAGACCTGCAATCAGTTCAGAAGTTGTGCTTTCCATCGCTGGAATTTCAATGGCTTCCTCGATATAATTACGTGCAATATCGGTTAATTCACTATAATATTCTTTGATTTCTCCTTTTTGCCAAAGTCCTTTTTGCTCTAGCGTGTTCATCAAAATTGTCGCTCTTTCAATAGGAGTTTTATAAATCTCTTCTTCAATTTTTTTCTTTTGGTATTTTTTTAAGTACCAATATACGCCAGCACCAATAGCTCCTAAAATGATAATTCCTAAAAGGTATTTCCACCAATTGCCTATCGGACTTTCAACGGCAACAATTCCCTTGATGTCGTACATCTTTTGTTTCAAAGTATCCACTTGTACATTGGCAACTTCAACAGCAATTGAATCCGTTAAAAATGGTTTGTTGTTGATTAAAATTTTAATACTTGGAATGGTGTATCGTCCCGAATCAAATTGGGTTAAACCATATTTTTTTATTAATTCATAACGGTTGTCTTTTTTGACGGTGTCAATAGGATAGGAACGAATGACTTCTAGAGGTCCTATGTTTTTCAAATTAGGAAACACGACTTTGGACAAGGTGTCAACCGAGGTTTTAAATGTCAATTTAAACTCAGCTCCAATTTTGTTTTTAGTAGTATCAATACTTGTTTCTACTCGTTTTTGTTGTCCAAAAGCGATTGTTGAAAAAAGTAGGAATATATATATTGTTTTTCTCATAAATTCGTATTTCTGATTGTTGATTAACGATTTTTGATTTCAGATTGAATTCTAATTACGTTAAATCATTACTTCAAAAATTTTTATTTTAGATTGTTTTTTGCAGTTTTAATACTAGAAACAAAAATTGATATTAATTCATTAGCTTCCACTTTAGCAATAGATAAACTTTGTGTTTCTTTCATTAAAGATGCTTTTTCTATGATTTTTAAACAGACAAAAGTTTCTCTTAATTCTTTCAAACAAACGCCCATTTTATGAATAAAATCTTTACTGCTTTCTGCACTTTGAGCTTCACCGTAATTTAAAGCCAGTGATGTTCCAGAACGAATTATTTGTCCTGCTAAATGGTTTCCCGCATAGTTTTTCTCAAATTTACCTGCAATAATTATTATTTCAGCAGCAAAATCTATCAATCTATTTTCCAGTTCTTGTTTGTTCACTTTCTAATATTCTTTTTCATTAAATCTGAAATTTATTCACTATTACAATAAATCTGCACTCAAAAATCGTTAATCACTAATCTGCAATCATTATCTCGATTTAAAATACCCCAATAACTTCTTTACATAACTTTCGTCCACTCTCGTGTTTACAACTCCTGATCCTGATTTTCTAAAAGTTTCTTTAAAGTAGTTCAATTGATCCTGATAGTGTTTTTCATAATTCATTCGAACAGTTTTGGAGCTGGTATCTACCAATAAGGTTTCACCTGTTTCAGCATCGGTCATTTGGACCATCCCTAGATTGGGCATTTTTTCTTCACGCATATCATAGACTCTTATGCCTGTAATATCATGTTTTTTGGAAGCAATTTTCAAAGTGTGCTCGTAATCCTTCACCATAAAATCCGACATTAAGAAAACGATAGCTTTCTTTTTTTGGGTGCTTGACAAAAATTTTAAGGCTTGCGCCAAATCGGTTTTGTTGCTTTTAGGTTGGAATTCAATCAGTTCACGAATGATACGCAAGACGTGTGAACGTCCTTTTTTTGGTGGGATATACAATTCGATTTGGTCAGAAAATAAAATTAAACCAATCTTATCGTTGTTAGTTGTTGCCGAAAAAGCCATAGTAGCGGCAATTTCAGTGATGATGTCTTTTTTAAATTCTTTGTTTGAACCAAAGCTTTCGGAACCTGATATATCCACCATTAACATCATGGTTAATTCTCGTTCTTCTTCAAAAACTTTTACGTGGGCTTCGTTATAACGAGCGGTAACATTCCAATCAATAGCGCGAATATCATCCCCATATTGGTATTGGCGCACTTCACTAAAAGTCATTCCACGTCCTTTGAAAGAAGTATGGTACTCTCCCGAGAAGATATGATCGCTCAATCTTCGGGTTTTGATTTCTATTTTACGTACTTTTTTTAAAAGGTCTTTTGTATCCATTTTTTTAGTAATTAGTAATTAGTCAATAGTGAATAGTTACTAGTCAAAACTAATTACTATTCACTCATTACTGTTCACTTTTTAGGGTACTTCTACTTCGTTTATAATTTTGTTGATGATGTCCATCGAAGTGATGTTCTCGGCTTCGGCTTCGTAAGTAATTCCGATTCTGTGACGTAATACATCGTGTACTACGGCGCGAACATCTTCTGGGATAACATAGCCACGACGTTTGATAAATGCATAACATTTTGCAGCATTCGCTAAGTTGATACTTCCACGAGGAGAAGATCCAAAACTGATTAAAGGTTTTAAATCGGCTAATTTGTATTTCTCTGGGTAACGGGTGGCAAAAACAATATCAAGGATGTATTTTTCTATCTTTTCGTCCATGTATACTTCACGAACGGCTTCTTGGGCACGAATGATTTGTTCTACTGATACTACTTGATTTACTTTTTCGTAAGCTCCTTTCAAGTTTTGACGAATAACCAAACGCTCTTCATCCATTTTAGGATAATCAATCACGGTTTTAAGCATAAAACGATCGACTTGCGCTTCTGGAAGTTGGTAGGTTCCTTCTTGCTCCACTGGGTTTTGAGTGGCTAATACTAAGAAGGGTCTTTCTAGTTTGAAAGTAGTATCTCCAATGGTCACTTGTTTTTCTTGCATCGCTTCAAGCAATGCTGATTGCACTTTGGCAGGAGCACGGTTAATCTCATCGGCAAGGACGAAATTGGCAAAAATAGGTCCCTTTTTGATAGAGAATTCATTTTGCTTAATGTTGTATATCATGGTTCCTACCACATCGGCAGGCAATAAGTCAGGGGTAAATTGGATTCGGCTAAAACTTCCGTGAACGGCTTGTGATAGCGTATTGATAGCAAGTGTTTTGGCTAATCCAGGAACTCCTTCTAAAAGAATGTGTCCTTGTCCCAAAAGCCCAATTAGTAGACGTTCTACCATGTGCTTTTGTCCCACAATCACTTTGTTCATCTCCATTGTTAGAAGGTCGATAAAAGCACTTTCTCTTTCTATTTTTTCATTGATTGCTCTAATGTCTAAAGTAGCTGTATTTTCTTCCATTATCATATTTTTAAAATCTTGTGATTAATGCTTTAATTTTAGTAGTGCAAATTGAATTTTTTTTTAGAGGAACGATGTTAAAAAATGGTTAAAACTTCAATCAAGCCCTTAATTTTAAGGACGAATTGTGATACAATTTTCAAAAATTTAAGAACATTAGAAAATTGTCGAAATATTCATGTAATCTTGATGTTTCGCAGGAAAAAATTCTGAATAATTGATGTCGTTAGTATTGAGAGAGTCTATATTCGTTGTTTGTTGAAGCAAAAAAAAAGACAACCGTTTGGTTGCCTTTAATTCGTTCCTTTAATTTTCTGTTTTAAGGAGTGGTGTTTTCTAATACAACATCGCCAATATTGGTTGTCATGCCGTTAGTAACGACAACATCCGTAATTGTTTTTATCGCTTTGCCAGATAGTACATCAGGGGTCAAGGTTACCGTATAGGTTCCTGCAGGAAGTCCGTAAAGTTGAAACATTCCTTGTTCATTTGCGAAAGCAGAAATTGGGGTATCGCCAACTTGTACTGAAGCCATGACTTGGAATCCTTCCAAAGGAGGATTAATCATTCCTTTTATGATTCCTGAAGTGGCTGCGGTAGAAATGTTGATAACGGGATGAAGATTGAATTTTCCTGAATTTCCAGCTTTAACAACCGATTTATCAACATTGAAATCCATCATAAACTCATAAACAATTCCATCCAATAGGGTTTGATTTATCTTTAATTTTAATCCGGATTGTTGAGCACTAGGGGTGTCTAAATGGTAAGTAACACCGTCTTTTTTGACAGAATTATTTTCTCCAAGGATTAATCGAATTTGCCCCACATAACCAGAAGGAAATTCTCCTTCAGCAATCATAACACTTTGACCTCCTGTCAATTCTAGTAAATTGTAGGTACCTTTTCCAATGTCTCCTAGACTGACCCACCCTTTACTGTCATCATTATCTGTGGCAGCTTTCATTAACACATCAAGCACTTCTATATTAACTTCATCATAATCACCAGGGGCATCTGTTAGACGAAC
>JAHEBK010000180.1 GCA_024642295.1 Flavobacterium sp.
TATGAGTTCGATGAGCTGTTCATGCTCTTAATTATAATCTCAGTAAAATTAACTTAGTAGCGGGAACAGGACTCGAACCTGTGACCTTCGGGTTATGAGCCCGACGAGCTGCCTACTGCTCTATCCCGCGTTGTTTCGGGTGCAAAGATACACATAAATTCGAGATTTACAATGCCCAATTTTAAAAAATGTTTTATTTCATCTATTCACTTGATATAACTACCTTTGCAGCATTAAAATTAAAGTAAATGTCACATAAAGCAGGTTTTGTAAATATTATAGGAAATCCAAATGTTGGGAAATCGACGTTGATGAATGCATTTGTGGGGGAAAGATTGTCGATTATTACCTCAAAAGCACAAACCACACGTCATAGAATATTAGGAATTGTAAATGGAGAAGATTTCCAAATGGTGTTGTCAGATACACCAGGAATCATCAAACCAGCTTATGAAATGCAAGAATCGATGATGAATTTCGTCAAATCGGCTTTTGAAGATGCTGACGTTTTAATTTATATGGTTGAGATTGGGGAACAGGATTTGAAAGATGAAGCCTTTTTTAATAAAATCATTCATGCTAAAATTCCAGTATTGTTGTTGTTGAATAAAATCGACAATTCAAATCAAGAACAATTAGAAGAACAAGTAGCATTTTGGACGGAAAAAGTGCCCAATGCAGAGATTTTTCCAATATCGGCTTTAAAGAATTTTAATGTGCCAGAAGTTTTTGGGCGTATTTTAGAATTGTTACCAGAATCACCAGCTTATTATCCTAAAGATCAATTGACGGATAAACCAGAACGTTTTTTTGTAAACGAAACCATTCGTGAGAAAATCTTATTGAATTATAGTAAAGAGATTCCGTATGCTGTAGAAATTGTTACAGAGGAATTTGTAGAAACGGATACTATTATTCGTATTCGTTCTTTGATTATGGTGGAGCGTGATACTCAAAAAGGAATCATCATAGGCCATAAAGGAGCGGCTTTGAAAAAAGTAGGAATGGAATCTAGGGAAGATTTGGAAAAATTCTTTGGGAAACAAATTCACATTGAATTGTATGTGAAAGTAAATAAAAACTGGAGAAGCAACGCGAATATGTTGAAACGTTTCGGGTACAATCAATAATCCGCAGGGACAGGTCGCGACCTGTCCGTACAAATTGAATTATAAAACGAAATGCCTTAGCCCAGATGGGAACGGCATCCTTTTATGCTGGGGTTCAGCATAAAAGATATAGTGGACAGCTGGAAATAGCTCCAAGAAATTATAGAAATCTTAGGTAATCAGAAACTTAGCAACTTAGCAACTTTTTTAACTACCTTTGCAAAAAAGTTAAAATAAGCATGACTAATAATATTGTTGCGATAGTAGGAAGACCTAATGTAGGGAAATCAACCCTTTTTAATAGGCTGATACAAAGAAGAGAAGCTATTGTAGATTCGGTTTCGGGAGTAACCCGTGATAGAAACTATGGTAAAAGCGAGTGGAACGGAAAAGAGTTTTCTGTAATAGATACGGGTGGATATGTACGTGGTTCTGATGACGTGTTTGAAGGAGAGATTCGCAAGCAAGTCGAATTAGCGATAGATGAGGCCGATGTAATTATTTTTGTCGTTGATGTTGAGGAAGGAATCACGCCAATGGATGATGCTGTTGCTAAATTGTTGCGTAAAGTAACGAAGCCAGTATTATTGGCGGTAAATAAAGTTGATAATGCCATGCGTGAGAAAGACGCGGTGGAATTTTATAATCTTGGACTAGGTGAATATTATACATTTGCCAGTATTTCAGGAAGTGGAACTGGGGATTTATTGGATGCTTTGATTGAAGCTTTTCCTGATAAACCAGAAGTTGAAGAAGTTTCGGATTTACCACGTTTTGCTGTTGTAGGACGTCCTAACGCTGGGAAATCAAGTTTTATCAATGCTTTGATTGGTAAAGATAGATATATTGTAACCGATATTGCGGGAACGACTCGTGATGCCATTGATACAAAGTTTGACCGTTTTGGTTTTGAATTCAACTTGGTGGATACGGCGGGAATTCGTCGTAAGGCTAAAGTAAAAGAGGATTTAGAATTTTATTCGGTGATGCGTTCGGTACGTGCAATTGAGCATGCTGATATTTGTATTTTAGTTATTGATGCTACTCGTGGATTTGAAGGTCAGGATCAAAGTATTTTTTGGTTGGCTGAAAAGAACCGTAAAGGAGTGGTAATTTTGGTAAACAAATGGGATTTGGTTGAAAAAGATACCATGTCAACGCGTGATTACGAAGAGCAAATCAAGAAAGAATTGATGCCATTTACAGATGTGCCTATTTTATTCGTTTCGGCATTGACAAAACAACGTTTGTTGAAAGCATTGGAAGCTACGGTTAAAGTATATGAAAATCGTCAACAGCGTATCGCGACTTCTAAATTCAACGACTATATGTTGAAGGTGATTGAGGCGTATCCACCGCCTGCAACCAAAGGGAAGTATGTGAAAATTAAATATTGTATGCAGTTACCATCACCAACACCTCAGTTTGTGTTTTTTGCTAATTTACCACAATACGTTAAGGAACCTTATAAGCGTTATCTTGAAAATAAAATTAGGGAAAACTGGGATTTTTCAGGTGTTCCAATTGATATTTATATTAGAGAGAAATAATCATTCAACTAAACCTTTTGAAATTCAAAAGGTTTTTTTTTGGACTAGTATTAAACCTTTATTAGTTTTATAAGTCAAAAAATCTATCTAAAGCTGAAAAATGTTTAAAAAATACTATATATTCCTTTTCATATTTATTTCATTTATTACTTATGGGCAAGATAGTTATACGATACAAGGTCAAGTTTTAGATATTAATACCCAACAGCCTCTGGAATCAGCAAATGTTTTTTTCTCCGTAGCAAAGGATTCCTTAAAATTAGGGACTACAACTACAGATAAATCGGGTGCGTTTAGACTTCGATTAAAGAAATATGATAATCCTGTTTTTCTAAATGTATCCTTTGTAGGACATGAAAATTATAAAGACGAATTAGCTGGGATACTTGAGAATAAAGATTTTGGAACCATCTACTTGTTTAGTACTGAAAATGTATTGAAAGATGTGATTGTCAAATCGGCAGCTCCGCCAATAGTTGTAAAACAAGATACTTTAGAATATAATGCTGCTTCCTTCAAAGTACGTCCAGATGACAATGTGGATGCTGTTTTGAAAGAATTACCAGGTTTTCAATTTGATGATGATGGTAAAATTACTGTTAATGGGAAAGAGGTTTCACAAATTTTAGTCAACGGAAAAGCCTTTTTTGGCAAAGATGGTGCTGTAGCTTTACAAAATTTACCTGCTGACATCATTAATAAAATTCAGGTTTCTGATTTCAAAACCAAAAAAGAAGAACTAGCTGGCGATGATGCAGCTTCTGATTTTTTAAGCATCAATCTAACCATTGATGAAAAGAAAAATAAAGGATATTTTGGGAAATTTTTAGGAGGCTATGGTACTGATGATCGCTATGAAGGAAGTTTTTTAGTCAATCAATTTGATAATAAACAGCGCATTAGTGCGGTAGGTTCTACTAATAATATCAATTTATCCGGTTTTTCTATTGATGAAGCTTTTGGAGATGATGATAAAAGTAAAAAGAGTAGTGGTGTTGGTGCTATCATTTCAAGAAAAGGGATTACCCAATCGAATTTATTTGGGTTGAATTATTTTAACGAATGGTCTGATAAATTAGATACTACGGGTGATTATTCTTTTAATAACAGTGTAAATAATAACGATAAGAAATCAACGCTACAGCGATTCTTGCCAACAGGCAATTTAGTGACTCAATCGGATTCTGATGCAAGAATTGAGAATAATAATCATAAAGTAAATTTTGAGTTGAATTATAAGCCTACGAAATTCACGCAAATTTCAATGGAACCTAGATTTCGTAACAATAATTATAAGAATAACGGAAACTCTTTAAGTACAACTTCAGATGAAAATGGAGTGATATTAAATGAAAATAGAGGTACAACCTCGAGAAATACTGATGGGTTTAATTTTGACAACCAAATTGATATTAACAAAAACTTTCAAAAAAAACGTAGAAATTTAAGTTTTTCTATTGTTAATAATAATTCAGATAATCAAAATATAGCTTTTAATAATTCAACTACAAAATCATTTAAGTCTGGGAATATTATTTTACGTAATCAAATGAATGATAATCAAATAAAACGTGATTATTATTATTTTAGTACTGAGTTCACGGAGCCCGTTTCAAAAGTAGTTCGTTTAAGAGTGGGATTAGATTATCGTTGGGAAAACAATGTAACAGATGAAAAAACATTTAATTTTGATGAATCTTCTCAATCTTTTTCACTCTTTAATGATAGGCAGTCAAGTTATGTGGCATCAAAACAATATGCTATAGCTCCTAAAATGGGATTTTATTATGATAATAAAGTTTTTTCATTTAATGTTCGAAACAATACACTATTAGTTAATTATGATAATTATGCGTTGTATCTAGGTAAGGGGAC
>JAHEBK010000181.1:0-1290 GCA_024642295.1 Flavobacterium sp.
AAGAACCCACTTTCAAAGTTTGAATTGGAATTTTCAAATAATCAATAGGGCTTGCTGGTGAAGCAAAATGTAATATGTAATCTAATTCTCCAGGAACATGCACAAATGTCGTGATATCATGATGATAGAATTCGAAATTTTCTAATTTGAATAAGTGTTCAATATTTTTCAAGTCTCCTGTAATGAGATTATCCATCCCTATTACAAAATAACCTTCCTTGATAAAACGATCACATAAGTGAGACCCTAAAAAACCTGCAGCTCCTGTAATAAGAATTCTTTTCATTTCCTTTTTTTAAATGACGCAATATAAAAATATATTACCAAATTATATCCCAATGGGCTTGATTTCCTTTTTAAAATTTATATTTGCTTTAATCAATATCAAATCGAATCTTGAATAAAATTTTAACTTCCTAATATTTTTATTTTAATCTAATGAATATGAATAGTTTAATAAAAAACATATTTGGGAATCAACTTTTTATGAGTGCTTTTTATAAAACAATATCTGGATTGTCAATGTTTATTGCAATTCCAATTCTCATAAGTTATTTAGGCACTATGAGTTATGGAGTCTGGGTATTGGTTTTTACTTTATTTCAATGGATCCTACTAATGGATTTTGGTTTATCAAGTGTATTAAAAACTAAAATTCCAGAACTAAAGCATCAAGGAAATTCTTCATTAACATGCTCATATATAAAAGCAACATATTTAGGCTGTTGTAAAATTGCAATTGGAATATTTACATTATTTGTAATTCTTTTTCTTTTGTTTGATATAAGGTCTTTGTTAAATATCGATTTTTCATCTTCTTTTGTGTGTAAGCTTTTCCTTCTTAATGTTTTGTTTTTTTGTATAAACTTTATCTTAAACACTCATAAAGCATTATTTATAAGTATACATAGGGGCCACTTTTCCGAACAGTCAATTGCAGTAAATCAATTTTTATTCCTGTTTTTTTTATTAATTCCTTTGTTTTTTTTCACAAACTTAGAAATAGAAAAAAAATTATATTTAATAAGTTTTATTAATGGCTTTGTAAGTTTAACTGTCAATTTTGTATATTCTTATCATTTTTTTAAAATCGAAAAAATAAATCCTTTTATTGCCGATAAATTACCCAAAGATCACTTAAAAACTATTTATAAATTAGGCTTTAAATATATGATAATACAAATTGGAACATTATTTTTATTCTCATCTGACAATTATATATTAGCCTACTATTTTAACCCTAATATAATTGTTCCTTACGAAATCGTAACTAAATATTTTCAATTCCCA
>JAHEBK010000181.1:1300-4533 GCA_024642295.1 Flavobacterium sp.
GGCTGGGATGTCACCGTTGTGGTCTATATTTTCAATAAAATTTCTAGAGAAAAATAAGGTTTGGTTATATTTAAGCTTTAAAAGATTTAATTTTTTCTATCTTTTAGTGCTAATAGGAATGTTGATATTTGTGGTAATTGCAAAACCTGTAATGAAATTATGGATTTCAAAAGACTTTATTGTACCACACTTTTTACTAATAACTATTGCAATAATGACTTCGCTTCGTATATTTACCACTTTTTATAGTTACTTTTTTAATGGAATTGGACATTTAAAAACTTATATATTATTATTAATAATCAGTGTTTTACTAAAAATTCCCCTGTCATATTTATTTGTAAAATTAGATTATGGGATATCAAGCGTTGCTTTGTCATCGACACTATGTTTATTAATATGGAGTATTGTTCAACCATTAGAAGCTCATAAAATAGTTTCAAACTTGAAAAATGATGAACAAACTAATATACAATAATAAGAGTAGTCTACTTAAATTAAAGCGATTTTTTAATGCTACTTTTAAGCTAGAAATCATTAAATACCCAACCGATGAGCTTACTAGAAGAATTAATTTGATTAATCATCATCAAATTGACGTAATTCTTGATGTAGGAGCAAATATTTGACAATATGGTGGGGAAATGAGAAATCTCGGTTATAAAGGAGAAATTATCTCATTTGAACCAATGAAAAGTGCTTTTAAAAAATTAAAGAAGAATGCATCAAATGATTCAAATTGGAAAGTATTTAACTGTTCAATTGGTGAAAAAGATGGTTTTACCACTATTAATATTGCCAAAAATTCGGTGAGTAGTTCTTTACTTGATAACCTTCCCCAATTGACAGAAAGCGAGCCAATGGCTGAGTATATTACAAAAGAAACTATTACAATAAGGAAACTTGACAGTGTTTTTGAAGAATTAAACATTTATAATAAAAATATTTATTTGAAAATAGATACTCAAGGATATGAAGAAATGGTCCTAATTGGTGCTGAAAATGTATTAAAATATGTAAAAGGAATCCAAATTGAAATGTCATTTGTTCCTTCATACAAAGGTTCAATTGTATTTGATGAAATGAAAACTATTTTAAACAATTTAGGTTTTCACATGTTGGCATTTGAAAATGGTTTTTATGATAAAAAGACTGGTATTCAATTAGAAATTGATGGCATTTTTTATAAAAAAATTAGAGATTGAAATTTTCAATTAAAAAATATTTAATCTACTCATCTGTTTTTGCAATTTTTACAGAAGCATTTTTCTTTAAATTTATTATTGATTGGAAACTTCTTTATTTAATTGTTGGAATTAATTTTTTTTTATTACTTAAACTCAAAAAAATTACTCTTAATATATATTTTTCAATTTTACTCTTATATTTTTTAATACATGGTTTTTTAGCTTATACAATCATATCTATACCCTATAATTTTATGTTATCTCAAATTATAGGTATATCAATAATAGGTACCTATTATTATAATTTCATTTCAAATTATAATAATAAAGAAATAATAAATGCCTATTTAAAAATAAGTCTAATTGTTGCTATTTTAGGATATCCTTTATATTTTTTAAACATTAACTTAAATACACCTGATCGATTACAAAGTATTTTTAAAGAACCTGCCCATTATGTAATTGTTGTCATTCCCGCTTGTTATTATTATTTGAAAGAAAAAAAATATTTGAATTTTTTATTGATTTTTGGAACCCTATTGCTTTCAAATTCATCATTGGGCTATATTGGTTGTGGATTAATGTTTTTAGTGCCTAATTTAACCTTTAAACGTCTTGGATTACTAATAGGACTCACGCCTCTAATCGCTTGTATATTTTATTATGTTTATAGTGAATCTCCTTTTTTTAAACTAAGGGTTGATGATACTTATAATTCTATAAATGTAATTAATACTGGAAAATTTGATGAAAACACTAATTTGAGTACTTATGTTTTAATCAGCAATTTATACATTACAAAAAAAAATTTAATTGACCATCCTTTGGGAAGTGGAATCGGAAGTCATCACTATATGCATACCAAAAGGTATCTAAAATTAATGCGCCCTCCACAGTATCTAGTAAAACAGAAAAAACAAGCTGATAATTCTTTTGATGCTAATTCCCTTTTTACGAGGCTTTGTTCTGAATTTGGACTATTTGGGTTTATTATGGTTGTTGGCATGATGTATAAAGCTTCAAAATGTTTTAGTCGTTCAGAAATGTATTTCTGCCAAGGTATTTTTATTTATTTTTTACTAAAACTTTTCAGAGACGGACATTATTTCCCACCTGAACTCTTTTTCTTTATTTGGTTATTTTATTTATCGTATAAAAACAAACAATATTTAAATACCAATATTTAATGATTTTAAGTTTAACTTTTTAATAAATTTCTTTATAAAATTCATAGGTGTTTTTATGGCATTTTTCCCAGCTATATTTAGTACTTTGAAGTAGTCCTTTTGAAATTATATCACATCTATATTCTAAAGAATATAAATTGTTAATAGCCTTTTTAAAATCACCTATATCCAATTCATCAAATAAAATTGCAGCATTGCCCGATACCTCTGAAATTGATGATTTATTTAATGCTAAAACGGGACAACCTGCTTTCATTGCTTCAATAATTGGGATTCCAAAACCTTCATAACTTGAAGGATATATAAATGCATGTGCAAAATTATAAAGAATATTTAATTCTGAATTTTTAATGTTTGTAATAATTGAAGTCCGTGACAAACTGTCTTTGTCGAATAATTTAAGCTCTATTTTAGAAAGATTTTCACCTACAACAATAAGATTAATGTTTGAGATTTCTTTAATTAAATTAATTACAAAATTAAAATTTTTGTAATTAATTCTGCTTCCTACAAACAAGATATAAGGTTTATTCAATATAAATTCTAGATGCATTAAAGGAAAATTAGACCTATCTTGTATAATAAAAAAATCATCACTGACACCATTAGGAATAATTATTACTTTTTGATTTTTGTTAGGGGGGCAAAATTGAATTAAATCTTTATATGTATTATCTGAAATACAAACTATACCATTTGACCTTTTTATACAAGAGTATTTTAAATGATTATGAACGTGTTTTTTAATGAAATTTGAATAATAATCATGTGTAAAATCATGAACTGTAGTTATTTCTTTAAAATCATTGTTTATTGAAACAGGTCGATAATAACTAGAATGATATAAAAAAAATTCCTT
>JAHEBK010000182.1 GCA_024642295.1 Flavobacterium sp.
TCCGTTTGATATTTTGGGAGTGGTATGGTCTTCTTTAAATGATAAATCACTTATTAATAAATCATAAGGAGAATTGTCCTGTATAGCTTTTTTGATTTTTAAATAAGCCTCGTCACAATATTTAGCGTGATGTATGATTGGTGTCGAAAGTTCATTTAGAGCTTGTACAATAGATAAACTTATGCTATCTAGATCTTCGGCTACTAATATTTTTTGAAACATAAGTTAAATTATATTGGGATGTGTATATTAGCTTTAAAACCTTCGTTTGTTTTTGAATCAAACGTCATTGTTCCGTTAATCACAAAAATTCGATTTTCCATATTTTGAATGCCACTTTTAGTTATAATTTCATTTAAATCGGTTCCTATGCCATTATCGGAATAACTAATATGTAATTTATTTTGGTTCACCTGAAAACGAATTATTACAATAGTTGCTAGACTGTGTTTTTTCATGTTTACAAGTAACTCTTGTATAACTCTAAATATTCCTATTTTTTTATAGACTTCTACGGATTCCCAATCAACCAATTCCATACTGTGAACTATTACAGTAGTTGTTTCATTATTGAAATTGGTAATAAGATCTTTTAATTGTAGTGTAAATAAGATTCCTGTTTCAATAGTACTGTTTTCTTTTGAAATATTTCTAATTCTTGAATATATAGTTTCAAGTTTATTGAGTAAGGTGTCCCTGTTTTTATGATCAGCTAAATCTTGTGTTTCGCCAAAAGACAAAGTTTGATATACATCATTTGCTAATTCATCATGGATTTTTTTTGCTATTCGAGTTTCTGTTTCATATGAAGTTTTAATTTTTTCTTTTTTGTTTTTTCTAATAAAATAGGCAACAATCGAAAGGAGCATAATTATACCAATTCCAAAAATGGAATAAAATATAAGATTCCTGTACTTTTGTTTTTCTTGATTAAGTGCTTTTTGTGTTTTTAATTTGGTGTTTTCATCTTCCAGTTTTTTTGAATCGTATTTGATTTTAGCAAACTGATTTTTTGTTTTTTGTCTAACTCTAGAAATACTATCGTTCAATTTTATATATTGCAGAGTATATTCTTTAGATTTTTCCCCAGTGTTGTTTTTTATTAATTCTTTTAATAATGTAAATTGTTCATTGTTAGCTTTTCTCTCTTTTGCAATTTGATATGCTTTTAAAATGTATTGGTTTGCTAATATTGGTCTTTTTGAGTGATAATATTCAGAAAGATCTAGGTAACTAGCAATGATTCCTAGGTTGTCTTTTTCTTGCGCTCTAATTTTTAATGATTTATTAAGTAGATTTAAAGCAGTTGTTGAATCTCGTGTTTTTAAATAGGAATATCCTAAATTATGAATAATATCTGCTTGTGTTCTTGGGTCATCATTTCTTTTATTTATTAAGGGGAGTAAAATTTGCTTTGCTTTCGTGTAATTATGAAGTTTTATATGTACTAATGCTATATTGTTTAACGAAGTTGCTGTTTCACTTTCAGTTTGTAATTTACTGGCTACATTGGCTTTTTGGTAATAAAGTAGAGCAAGTTTATATTCGGAGATTTCTAAATAATTATTACCTAAAGTTAAATAGATGCCATATTTTCCATTTGGATATTTGTTTGAGTTTTCGATTAAGGGTAAAGCTTCAGTAAGAGTTGTTTCACTTCCTGAGTAATCTTCAGTTTCTAATTGTATTTGAGCGATCCAAATTGAGGAGTAAATGAATAGGGCAGTGTCTCTTTGTGATTTGCAGAGTTGATTTAACTTATTGAAATAATAGTATGAACTATCTATTTCATTGGAGGTATAGAAATTATCTGCAATTTCTTTAATTTGTAACAGTTGTTCAGTATGTTTTATCTTTTTATTTATTTTGCTTTCTTTTTTTTCGCAAGAAATAAATATAAGACAGGTAATAATTAGGCAGTATAAGATTTGGGGTATTTTATTCATAAAACTAAAGTACATAAATATAGATTTATTAAGGATACTATGTTGTAGTTTTTATTTATTAAATAGTGATTAAAAAAACAAAACCCCATTCGCTAGGCAAATGAGGTTTTCTGTATAAGTAAGTAATCTTAAATTGAGTTGATAAAACGTTTATTTTACTTTATTAAGTACAGCTTTGAAAGCTTCAGGGTGATTCATAGCTAAATCTGCAAGAACTTTTCTGTTCAATTCGATTCCGTTAGCTTTTACTTTACCCATGAATTGTGAATATGACATTCCTTCTAAACGAGCTCCAGCGTTGATACGTTGAATCCATAATGCACGGAAATTTCTTTTATTCACTTTTCTATCACGGTATGCATAGCACATTGCTTTTTCTACCGCGTTTTTAGCAACTGTCCAAACGTTTTTACGTCTACCAAAGAAACCTTTGGCTTGCTTCATTATTTTTTTTCTTCTTGCTCTTTTTGCAACTGAGTTTACCGATCTTGGCATAATTTTTACTTTTTTTTGTAGCAGGCGGCCCGAATTAAATCAAGAGCACTTAATAGCCATACTCCAAGGTTATTAAATTGTTTTAACCTAAAGATTATTTAGGCAAAAGTGAAGAGTCAATAGTCAAAAGTTGTATTACTATTGGCTAATGGCTTTTTACTAATGGCTTACTAGATAATTCTTAATTGTTGTTTGATGCTTTTCATATCTGTAGAGTGAACTAACGCTGAGTGTGTCAAAGCTAATTTACGTTTCTTAGATTTTTTAGTCAAGATGTGACTTTTAAAAGCGTGCTTTCTTTTAATCTTTCCAGAACCAGTAACTTTAAAACGTTTCTTGGCGCTAGATTTGGTTTTCATTTTAGGCATTTTTTCCTAGTGTTTTAATTTATTCTTACTTACTTATCTTTCCCCTCCCCAGCCCTCCCCGAAGGGGAGGGAGCCGAGAAGTGATATTTTCTACTCCCTTTAAACCAAATTTAGGTTCTTTCTCCCCTCCTTCGGAGAGGTGGGGGAGGATACTATTTTTTCTTCTTCGGAGCAATGAACATAATCATTCTCTTTCCTTCAAGAACTGGCATCGCTTCTACTTTACCAAACTCTTCCAAGTCTGTAGCCAATCTTAGTAATAAGATTTGACCTTGATCTTTGTATATAATTGAACGCCCTTTAAAGAATACAAATGCTTTTAATTTTGCGCCTTCTTTTAAGAATTTTTCTGCGTTCTTTCTTTTAAATTCGTAATCATGCTCATCAGTTTGAGGGCCAAAACGAATCTCTTTAACAGTAACCTGTGTTGATTTTGCTTTTAAGATTTTATCACGTTTTTTTTGTTCGTAAACAAATTTCTTGTAATCCATAATCTTGCAAACCGGTGGTTCAGCATTTGGTGAGATTTCAACTAAGTCCAATTCAAATTGGTCAGCTAATCTCAAAGCTTCTGCAAGTTTAAAAACTCCAGGCTCAATATTTTCACCTACAAGTCGTACTTCTTGCACACCACGAATATTATTGTTTATTCTATGGGCATCTTTCTTTTCTACACGAGGTTGGTAACCTCTATTACTTCTTATTGCTATGACTTTATAATTTAAGTTAAACTGTAAATACTTTTAATGTCTTTTTTATTTCTTCATTTACAATAGCAGTAAATTCTTCTATTGTAACTGTAATATTCCCTTTCCCTTCTTGTCCGTGACGGCGAATTGAAATGGTTCCATTTTTTTCTTCTTCTTCACCTACAATCAGCATAAACGGGATTTTTTGCATCTCTGCATCTCTAATTTTCTTACCAATCGTTTCGTTTCGGTTGTCAATTAGGGCGCGAATTTCGTGATTTTCTAGCAAATCTAAAACTTTTTTAGCATATATTTCATATTTCTCGCTCAAAGACAATATAATAGCTTGTTCAGGCATTAGCCATAGTGGGAAATTTCCTGCTGTATGCTCTAGTAAAATTGCTATAAAACGTTCCATAGAACCAAAAGGTGCTCTGTGAATCATTACAGGTCTATGTAATTCGTTGTCGGAACCTTTGTAAGTCAAGTCAAAACGTTCTGGAAGGTTATAGTCTACTTGGATTGTTCCTAATTGCCATTGTCTTCCAAGGGCATCTTTTACCATAAAATCCAATTTAGGTCCATAGAAAGCAGCTTCCCCATATTCTACTACAGTGTTTAGTCCTTTATCAGCTGCAGCATTTATAATTGCATTCTCTGCTTTCTCCCAGTTTTCGTCTGTTCCAATATATTTTTCTCTGTTCTCTTGGTCTCTTAATGAAATTTGAGCGGTAAAGTTTTCAAAGCCTAATGAGCCAAATACATATAACACTAAGTCAATTACTTTTTTAAATTCTTCATCCAATTGTTCTGGAGTACAGAAAATATGTGCATCATCCTGAGTAAAGCCTCTCACACGAGTCAAGCCATGTAATTCGCCACTTTGCTCGTATCTATAAACGGTACCAAATTCAGCATAACGCTTTGGTAAATCTTTATATGACCAAGGTCTCACGTTGTATATTTCACAGTGATGAGGGCAGTTCATAGGTTTTAATAAAAACTCTTCTCCTTCATGAGGT
>JAHEBK010000183.1:0-1868 GCA_024642295.1 Flavobacterium sp.
ATTTTCATCGTATTCAAACAAATGCAAATCGCTTCTGTTTTCTGATTGTTCCGCTCTTAGACCTGTAATCCAAACATCATTTCCAGCTAAAGCTTTTCTCAAAGGAACTACTTTACGAATAAAACAACATTCTTTTCTATTCTCAACCGACTCAAAGAAACTATTAGGTCCTTTTTTCTCTAACAACTCCTCCACCGCTTTGGCTTCTGGAAAATATACCTTAATAGGTGTTTTGTATTTCTTTTGTGTTCTATGAAAAACATCATAGGTTTCTTGAAATAAACGTCCTGTATCTAATGTAAAGATTTTTATTGGCGCTTTACTTTTTTCAATCAAATCTGTAATTACCTGATCTTCCTGCCCGAAAGAGGTTGAAAAAACCACTTTATCTTTATATTCATTAGCCAAAAAAACAAAAGTCTCTTCAATTGAAAAGTCTTTTGTTTTTTCTAATAATGATTGAACTATACTTATACTCATTTATTTATTTTTTACAAAATCTATTACCCTATCGGTTTAGTAGATTACTCCGCAAAATTACTACTTATTTCTAAATAACAAAACATAATAACATTTTTTTTACATTTCTCTCTAACAGTAATTTAAACTATATACTAAAAGTAAAAACACAAAATCGAGATACTACTGCAATTATCTACCAAATTCAGATCAAAAAGGCAAATTTTCGGCAAAGATAACTTTGTTTTCTTAAATAATATTAAAACAATCCATCTAACTTAATTTTTCAGAAAAAGTTCTGAAAATTGTGCACTTAAATGTCACTATTTAACACCGTTTAAAAAACATGTATATGACTGTTCGATAAGTGGACTAAATAATAAACAGAATACAGATGTCACTGATTAAACAGTTAAAATCGGTTTTTTTATAGCAATCTTAAAATCAATTATGGTGTTTTTAAAAATCTCATCAATACTCTACTTAATCTATAGGATTATAATAAAATAGTTATTAAATTTGCCGAAAAATATTTAAAAATGGATTTTCAAATAGGACTTGTAGTCGCAGGATTAGTTGTTGGTTTTGTAGTAGGACTAACAGGCGTAGGAGGAGGCTCCTTGATGACACCTATATTATTATGGTTTGGAATTCCCCCTTCAAAAGCAGTTGGTACTGATTTATTATATGCGGCTTATACCAAAATGGCAGGAGTATTTGTACACCATAAAAAAAAGAACATTAATTGGAAAATTACTGGATGGCTTTCTTTAGGAAGTATACCTGCAGCATTGATAACGTTGTGGATATTAAATAGTATAAAAACGGATATAAACGCCTTAAACGCTGTAATTAAGTACAGTTTAGGTTGGGCATTACTTTTTACTTCAGTAGCTGTTTTATTTAAAAAGAGAATCATGATTTTCTCTCAAAAACATTCCGGTGATAAGTTCCACAAAGAAAGTAAAACTCAAAATGTTTTGACCATTGCTATTGGTATCATGTTGGGAGCTACTGTAACTTTAACATCAATTGGAGCAGGAGCGTTAGGAACGGTTACGCTGTTTTTCCTTTATCCTCTTCTACCCACTCCCAAACTAGTAGGAACTGAGATTGCTCACGCTGTGCCTTTAACTCTTGCAGCAGGTTTAGGGCATGCAACGATGGGAAATATCGATTATCTTTTGTTAGGACAACTGTTAATGGGTTCATTGCCTGGTATTTTCATAGGAAGTATGCTAAGCGGGAAAATTCCTGATCTATACCTAAGAAATGCTATTGCTATCATGTTATTCTTTGTAGGCTATAAACTAGTTTTTTAAAACCCTCAGCATTCCTCCAAAGAAGAGAGAGACGAGAATTGCTAATAGTCGAAAATAAAATGCCCCATTCAAAATCAAATTGAAAGG
>JAHEBK010000183.1:1878-4507 GCA_024642295.1 Flavobacterium sp.
ATCTGCCAGAGAATTATTCTCTAATATCTTTAAGGTATTATCACGAACTTCAGTCATCAATCGGCGTACCGCACAAGCCGCTTCATCAGTACAGTCATCACATTTTTCATAAAAATTATGACTGGCACATGGCAATAGCGCAATAGGCCCTTCTAGAATACGATACACTTTTGCCATATTAATTTCGGATGGTTCCTTTATCAAATAATAACCACCTCCTTTGCCTTTTTTGGCACCTAAAAATCCCGAATGACGCAACAACAACAAAATACTTTCTAAAAACTTAATCGAAATATTTTCACTTTTTGCAATATCAGCAATAGCCACAGGTGTTTGATCTTCCTGGCGCGCCAAAAAAGTCAAAGCTTTGATTCCGTATTTAGTTTTTTTAGAAAGCAATTATATAGATTTTGAATTAAGGATTTCTGATTTTGGATTATTTGTAAAACTACAATCAAATTTATTAATAGTGGTAAATTTAAAGTTTTTTGTTTTTATCTTCTAAAAAAGTTTTAGCATTCAAACCTGAAACTACTTTTTTCCCCGTTTTAGCTTCCAACTCTTTTCGGGCATTTCCAGCGATTTCGCCACCTTGTTTGGCTACATTTTTACTTTCATTATAATCAGTAGGATTTATAGCTTGTGAAATATCTTTGGTGGAAGCTTCTGCTAACATATTCAAAATTAATTCGGTGTTGGTCATATTATCCCGAAGATTTTCTTTTTTCAATCCCTTTAAGACTTTGTATTCTCTAGTAGTTTGACCTGACCAAGTTTTGGTAATAATATCCGTTAAACTGGCAAACTGCTGCCCTTCTTTCAATCCTAATCGTTTCCACTCATCAGTCAACTCTTTACGAATTTCAATACTTTTCAAGCGTTGATTGATCCAGCTTTCACTATAACCAAGATTCAGATATTGTTCCAAAGCTCTATCAATAGTCAGCTCAGGATCTTGCATTTCATCCAAACGTTCATTAGCCACTTGCGCTAACCAAAGCTTAAACGGTTCTGCTTTAGGTGATGGAATGGATTGGATTAGTCGAAAAAGTTGCTCGGTTGTAGCTACATCCGTTTTGTAAAATTTACCATCAATAGCTTCCAACTTCAGTTGACTACAATTTGTAGCCAACTGACTTCCTTCTTTTTTAAGTCTAGTTTTTAAAACGCTCCAATATTTTCTAGCATTTGTACTTTCTGTTAGAATTTGTACTACATCAATAACAGAAAAATACCATTGTTCTTCTTCCACATTCCATGAAGTCCGAACATGTTTCGCTTCAAACAACTTTATATCATCCATAATCCAACTAATTTATACTGATTTCTAACAACTACCAATGCTTAGTAAAACAATATACTAATGTAGTAACTTTAGTAAAAAATAACAATCATTCAAAACTCTATTATAAAAAAAACGATTTTTGATTTACAGAAATCTGCCATCAAAAATCGTTAATCTAAAATCTACAATATATTATGAAAGCGCTTGTTCTAAATCAGCAATCACATCTTTGACCGTTTCTAAACCTACAGAAACACGGACTAAACCACCTGTAATTCCAACTGCCAGCTTTTCTTCAACAGATAATTTACTGTGTGTCGTAGAAGCGGGATGCGTTACGATACTCCTTGTGTCACCAATATTCGCAGACAAAGAGCATAATTGTATTTTATCCAAAAAAGCACGTCCAGCGTCAATGCCTCCTTTAATTTCGAAAGCTATGATGTTACCACCTAAAAGCATTTGCTTTTTGGCAACTTCATATTTTGGATGCGATTTTAAGAAAGGATATTTTACACTTTCAACATTTGGGTGACTCTCTAAAAACTCAGCCACTTTCATCGCGTTTTCACAATGTTTTTCAACACGCAAAGCCAATGTCTCTAAACTTTTGGACAAAACCCAAGCATTAAACGGAGCTAAGGCTGGTCCAGTATTTCTAGAGAATAAATATATTTTTCGAATCAATTCGGCATCACCAACAGTTACTCCACCCAAAACACGTCCTTGACCATCCATCAATTTTGTTGCCGAATGGATAACCAAATGCGTTCCGTATTTAATAGGCTGCTGAATATAAGGCGTTGCAAAACAGTTATCGATGATTAAAATCAAATTGTGTTTTTTAGCGATTTGCCCTAATAATTCCAAATCAATTACATCAACACCTGGATTCGTAGGTGTTTCAGCATATAAAATTTTGGTATTAGGCTTAATGAAACTTTCAATAGTTTCTGGTTGATTAATGTCAAAATACGATGTTTCAATATTCCATTTAGGAAAATAAGTCATAAACAACGCATGAGTCGAACCAAAAACGCTTCCTGCCGATACAATATGATCACCAGCATTCAACAACGCAGCAAAAGTAGAATAAACCGCAGCCATACCTGTTGCAAAAGCATATCCTGCCTCAGCACCTTCCATTTGGCATACTTTTTCTACAAATTCAGACGTATTAGGATTGCTAAAACGGCTATAAATATTACGTTCTTTTTCTTCTGTAAAAGATGCTCTCATGTCCTCAGCATCGTCAAATACAAAACTGGACGTTAAGTACAAAGGCACTGAATGTTCTTTATATTGTGAGCGCTCTAATTGTGAGCGTATGGCTTGGGTTTCAAA
>JAHEBK010000184.1 GCA_024642295.1 Flavobacterium sp.
AGCTGGTGCTGAATTACCTTGGTTAGATTATAATTATAAAGGTTTTCCTTTGATTGCAACAATTACCAAATTGTCTCAAATACAAGCGGATATTAAGACTACAGAAAGTGATGTGATGACAGGAATGTTTCAATCTGATTTGGTTGCTGCGGCTTCATTAACAGCTTATCAACCAATTGTGGTTTTAGATAAATCAGTTTTCTTTCAAGGAGAAGCAGTATCTGGAAAAGTAATCTTAGGTAAATTTGATCCGTCGTTAAAAGCTAAATCTGTAGTTTTAAATGGCTCAAATATTCAGGCAATGGCTGGTCAAGCTAAATTTTCATTTGGTGCAGGTAATATTGGGGAACACGATATTGCTGGATCTTTTAATTTTGATGAAAATGGTAAAGTAGTTAGTTTGCCTATTAAAGATAAATATGTTGTTGTGGCTAGACCAAAATCGGCTACTATTTCAGCTGATAAAATGAATGTGGTTTATAGAGGTGTTGTGAATCCTATGACTATTTCATTTGCTGGAATCACAGCGGATAAAATTTCTGCTTCAGCTCCTGGATTAAGTTCAGCAGGTGGAGGTAAGTTTAATATGAGCCCTTCTTCTGGAAATGAAGTTGTGATAAATGTGACTGGAACATTACCTGATGGTTCTAAAGTTTCAGATAAGAAAACGTTTAGAATTAAAGGTATTCCTGGGCCAACTGGAACAATTAGAGGAGAAACAGGTGTTGTAAAAGGACCTAAGTCAAATCTTGAAATTGCTACAATTGGAGCTAAATTAGAAGATTTTGATTTTGAAGTTGGCTTAAATGTTGTTGGATTCAATTTAAAAATTACGGGTCAACCTACTGTGGTTGTTCAAGGTGATAGATTGAATGCACAATGTAAGTCAGTTTTATCAAAAGCTGTTAGAGGAGATCAAGTTACGATTTCAGAGATTAAAACAAAATTAGTAGGAGCAGGTAGTTATTTATTGCCTAGAACAGCACCTGTTATTTTTGAAATACAATAAATAATTCTTTTTTGGGATTTTTTAATATTACTTAATGACGTTATGATGAATGCAAGAAAATTTCTACTGATAATATTTTCTCTAATGGGAGGGCTAGCATCTTATGCGCAGTCTAATTTGCTTAATGCAAAATCGCCAGCCGAGATAGGATTAAAAACAGCTGCTCAATTAATATCGGATAATGATAAGCCTTTAGCTTATGGTTATGTTCACGATAGAGATATTTTGATGGGTAAAACAGTATGGGAAATCATCGATTTAAGTGAGAAAATTAATTTTCCATTGTATTTTCCTATTGATGAGAATATTGGTTCTGACAGACGTTCATTGTATACTGCTTTGACTAATGGTATTAAGAGTGGTAAAATAACAGAAGTATACTCTGATAGTTATTTTAATACTAAGAAATCCTATAGAGATATTGAAGCTTCATTATCTCGTATTGATACAACTGATGCTGGTAGAGAGCAGATTAACTCAGGCATGAAAAATGTTTCTCCTGAATACATCTTGCGTTCAGATTTAACAGCTCAAGATGTAACACAATATAAAATCAAAGGTTTTTGGTATTTTGATAAACGTCAAAGTGAATTAAAATATCGTCTTTTAGGTATCTGTCCAGTTACTCCTGACGTTTACACTATGAATAGTGATGAAAAGGATTATATTGAATTGTTCTGGGTCTTTTTTCCAGACGCAAGGAATGTATTGCATGAAGCAAAAGCTTTTAATGATAAAAATTCTTCTATGCCTATTTCTTTTGACCAAATATTAAATTCAAGACGATTTAATAGTGTTATTTATAGAGAAGAAAACGTTTATGGTGATCGAGAAATTAAAGATTACATGAAAGATAATGCTTTGAATCAGTTGATAGAATCTGACAGGGTAAAGGAAAAGATTCGTAATTTTGAATCAGATATGTGGAATTACTAATTTCATTAAATATTATAAAAAAACTCTTGCTAACCAGTAAGAGTTTTTTTTGTGATTTGAAGTATTAGTTTTTTAAATTTTATAGATACTATGATTGATTATTTGATTATTGGTTCTGGTTTAGCTGGAATTTCATTTTCTGAAACAGCTTTATTGAATAATAAGGCTATTATGGTTTTAGATAATGAATCTCAAAATTCTTCTAAAATTGCGGGTGGACTTTATAATCCAGTTATTTTAAAACGTTTTAGTGAAGTATGGAAGGCAAAAGAGCAATTAGAGTTAATGGATCCTTTTTATAGTCGTTTGGAAACTAAATTGTCTGTCCAAATTGATTTTAAGAAACCCATTTTAAGAAAATTTTTTTCGATAGAAGAACAAAACAATTGGTTTTCTGCTTCAGATAGACCTAGTTTGGCTCCTTTTTTGTCTTCAAAATTAATTACTCAAAAATATTCTGGAATTGACTCGCCTTATGATTATGGCGAAGTTTTACATACAGGTTATGTAGATACCGCAAGTTTACTGATAGCCTACCGTGAATATCTCCACACTAATGGTTGGTTTCAAGAAGAGACATTTGATTATACTATTTTAGAAATTAAGGACAATTATATTCAATACAAAGAGATTCAAGCTAAGAATATTGTTTTTGCTGAGGGTTTTGGGATTCATGCCAATCCGTATTTTAATCATTTGCCGCTTGATGGTACTAAAGGGGAATTGTTTATCATTAAAGCTCCTGAACTTAAATTAGATGTAATCGTTAATACAAGTGTCTTTATATTGCCTTTAGGTGATGATTTGTTCAAAGTAGGGGCAACCTATAATTGGAAAGATAAAACGGATTTGCCTACCGAGGAAGGAAGAATCGAATTAGTAGATAGAATTAAGGAAATAATAAATTGTGATTTTGAAATTGTAGAACATTTTGCAGGCGTGCGTCCTACTGTTCGTGATAGACGTCCATTAGTTGGTACTCATCCTCATCCTGATTATAGTAATGTTCATCTTTTAAACGGACTAGGAACAAGAGGTGTAATGTTAGGGCCGGCAATGGCAAAGGCATTATATGATTCAATTGAAAATGGAATTCCATTGGATAAAGAAATCGATATTAGCCGAATCAAACCTAAAAATTATAACTTCTAAATTTATTTCTTTAGTATGGCATTTTTATCATAAGAAATAAACATATTTATGTAGATATTTCTAGACCAACGTAAAACAAACGGACCTAGTAAAGTAAGTGTAGTAATTATTGCGATAAATGATGTTTTGATAGTTGCATTTAATATGACATTTGAAATAATAAATGAAGCAATTCCAATGGCTACATTTAATCCATAACTAACATACATGGCACCATAAAAAAAAGAAGGTTCGATTTGATAATGCAATCCACAATGACTACAATCTTCATTCATTTTTAAAACATTACGTAAATGTAACGGATTTTTGTCCTGATACATGCTTTCATTTTGACATTTCGGACAAGTTCCTGTTAAAATGCTATTTAGTTTGGATCCTTTTTTTAACATTTGCAAAAAATTTGATTTTATCTATTTTGATATGGCAAATTTACAATTAATAGGATTGAGTTTTAGTTAAATTAGATTTCATTTTTTTAAAATCTATAAATCTTAAACCTACAACATTAAACAAAAACAAAATGCTTAATATACACAATTTATCGGTTTCGTTTGGAGGTACTTATTTGTTCGAAGAAGTAACATTTAGGTTAGGTGCAGGAGACCGAGTTGGACTTGTAGGAAAAAATGGTGCTGGAAAATCTACAATGCTTAAAATGTTGGCAGGTGATTTCAAACCTGATTCAGGTGTAATTTCACAAGAAAAAGATGTTCGAATGGGTTTTCTTCGTCAGGATATTGATTTTGAACAAGGAAGAACTGTTCTTGAAGAAGCTTATGAAGCATTTACAGAAATAAAAATTGTAGAAAAAAAATTAGAAGAAATCAATCACCAATTGGTCACCCGTACTGATTATGAAAGTGAAGAATATTCTAAAATTATAGAAGATTTATCGGATTACACCCATCGTTTTGATCTTTTGGGAGGTTATAATTATGTAGGTGATACTGAAAAAATCCTTTTAGGACTAGGTTTTAAAAGAGAGGTTTTTAACAACCAAACGGAAACTTTTTCTGGTGGTTGGAGAATGCGTATTGAGTTGGCTAAATTACTTTTACAAGCTAATGATGTCTTATTGCTGGATGAGCCTACCAATCACTTGGATATTGAGAGTATCATTTGGCTAGAAAGTTTCTTGCGTAATTATCCAGGTGTCGTAGTGATTGTTTCGCACGATAAAATGTTCTTGGATAATGTGACCAATAGAACGATTGAAATCTCATTAGGAAAAGCTTATGATTTCAATAAACCCTATTCGCAATACTTAGAATTGCGTCACGAAATTCGTGAAAAGCAATTGGCAACTCAAAAAAATCAAGCCAAGAAAATTGAAGAAACGGAAAAGCTAATCGAAAAATTCCGAGCCAAAGCTTCCAAAGCTTCAATGGCGCAATCTTTA
>JAHEBK010000185.1 GCA_024642295.1 Flavobacterium sp.
GGGTGTTTAGAATTGTATTATGGAAAATCAAGATATTCGTTGGAAACAAAGGTTTGAGCATTTTGTGAATACTTTCAAACAGTTAAAAAATGCTAAAGAAATAAAACTCGAAAGAGCATTTACAGAATTAGAATTGCAAGGTGTGATTCAAGCATTTGAAGTCACGCAAGAATTGTCATGGAAAGTAATGAAAGACTTTTTAGAAGAACAAGGTAAAACCGATTTATTTGGAAGTAAGAATGCAGTCAAAGAGGCTTTTAATGTCGGGATTATTTCCAAAGGAGACGTTTGGTTTGACATGATTAAAAGTCGTAATCTAACCTCACATATCTATGAACAAAGTGAAATCTTATCCATTCTGGAAGTAATATTAAATGACTATATTTCTGTGTTTTCTGATTTTGAAACTAAAATGAAAAGTTTATTGTAATGTTCGGACTCTATTCAAAAAGTTATAATGAAATTATTGCAATTATTGATAAATATTCATCAATCGATGAAGTGATTATTTACGGTTCTAGAGCAAAAGGGAATTATAGGGAAGGGTCTGATATAGATATTACATTAAAAGGTTCTGTAATAAAGTCTGATTTGAGCAAGTTATGGCAAGACTTAGATGATAGTTATATTCCATATAAATTTGATATATCGATATATGATGATTTAAAATCAGAAAGTTTAAAAGAGCACAATGAAAGAGTTGGTAAAATTTTTTATAAAAGAAAAAACTGAAATAATTCAGCATAAATGAAAGACGAAGAAGACGATAATATCATCCCAAATTCAGGAGAGGAAAACAGCGCTGATGAGCACTCTCTTGATGAAAATCAAGAAGGAAGTACTACGGAAGAAATTATTGAAGTAGATGCCAAACATTATGAAGGAGGGCATTTTTATGACAATAGTAGCGACGAAACGGATACCATAACCAAAGTTACAGGAATGTATAAAGATTGGTTTTTGGATTATGCGTCCTATGTTATTTTGGAACGTGCTGTCCCTGCAATCGAAGATGGTTTTAAGCCTGTACAACGTCGTATTATGCACTCGTTAAAAGAGTTAGATGATGGGCGCTATAATAAAGTTGCCAATGTAGTTGGGCATACCATGCAGTATCACCCCCACGGGGATGCCAGTATTGGTGATGCTATGGTGCAAATTGGACAGAAAGATTTATTGATTGATTGTCAAGGAAACTGGGGAAACATACTTACTGGTGATGGTGCCGCAGCATCCCGTTATATTGAAGCTAGACTTTCTAAGTTTGCTTTGGAAGTTTTGTATTCTCCAAAAATTACTGATTGGGGTGTTTCTTATGATGGTCGTCGTGCGGAGCCAAATAACTTGCCTGTTAAGTTCCCATTACTGCTTGCACAAGGAGCGGAGGGAATTGCAGTTGGTCTTTCGACTAAGGTTTTGCCTCACAATTTTAATGAACTAATTGATGCTTCCATCAAAATTTTAAAAGGGAAACCGTTTACAATTTATCCTGATTTTATGACGCAGGGAATTGCAGATGTATCCAATTATAATAATGGTTTGCGTGGCGGACGTGTACGTGTTCGCGCTAAAATCTCCCAATTAGATAAAAGTACTTTGGTGATTACCCAAATTCCGTTTTCGACCAATACGACTACTTTGATCGACAGTATTTTGAAAGCCAATGATAAAGGAAAAATCAAAGTCAAAAAAATTGAGGACAATACTGCCGCTGATGTTGAAATCTTAATTCATTTGTATCCTGGCGTTTCACCTGATAAAACGATAGATGCTTTATTTGCATTTACGGCTTGCGAAACTTCGGTGGCTCCTTTGGGATGTGTGATTGAAGATAACAAACCGTTGTTTATTGGTGTAACAGATATGTTGAAAATATCGACACAACGTACTGTTGGATTGCTGAAAAGCGAACTCGAAATTCAATTAGATGAGCTCGAGAATAAATGGCATTTTTCCACTCTAGAAAAAATATTCATTCGCGAAGAAATGTATATTGATTTCAAATTATATTCTGATAAAGAGGCCTTATTTGTTTACATGTACAATCGTTTTGAGCCTTTCAAAAAGAGTTTTGTGCGTGAGATACATGATGATGATTTGCAAAAATTAACGCAAATTCCAATGATTCGTATCACGCGATTTGACTCGGATAAAGCGGATGATGTGATTGCCAAATTAGAGGCTGAAATGGAGCAAGTAAAATACGATTTGGAACACTTAACCGATTTTGCAATTGCTTATTTTACAAAATTAAAAGAGAAATACGGAAAAGGAAGAGAACGCAAAACGGAACTCCGCGTTTTTGATGATATCGAAGCTACAAAAGTGGTTTTGCGAAACACAAAATTATACGTAAACAAAGCTGAAGGTTTTGTAGGAACGAGTTTGAAACGAGACGAGTATGTTACGGATTGTTCTGATATCGATGATGTTATTGTTTTTCTTCGTGACGGTAGTATGATGGTTACCAAAGTTGATGCTAAAACCTTTGTAGGAAAGGATATTATTCATGTTTCTATTTTTGATAAAAGCGATAAGCGTACTATTTACAATATGATTTACCGTGATGGAAAATCGGGACCTTCGTATATCAAACGTTTTAATGTATCTGGAGTTACTAGGGATAAATTATATGATTTGACAAATGGCTCTAAAGGTTCTCAAATTCTCTATTTTACTCATAATCCTAATGGTGAGGCCGAGGTGATTACAATACTTTTACGCCAAATAGGAAGTATCAAAAAATTAAAATGGGATGTAGATTTTGCTGCGATTGCCATCAAAGGACGTGCTTCTAAAGGTAATTTGGTTTCTAAATACCCAATCAAGAAAATCGAAATTAAAGAAAAAGGAATTTCGACGCTATTGCCAAGAAAAGTGTGGTATGACGAAACTGTTCAGCGATTAAATGTTGATGGAAGAGGGGAGTTGTTGGGCGAATTTAGACCGAATGATAAAATATTAATCATTCAACAATCTGGAAAATTAAAAGTGATTACACCTGAAATATCGACTCATTTTGATGAAGATATGGTAGTTTTAGAAAAATGGATTCCTAAAAAACCAATTTCTGCCATTTATTTTGACGGCGAAAAAGAACGGTATTATTTGAAACGTTTCTTGGTAGAAACTGAAAATAAAGAAGATATTTTTATTACTGAACATCCGAATTCCCAACTCGAAATCGTTTCAACTGATTATCGTCCTGTTGCAGAATTAGTTTTTCCAAAAATAAAAGGGATTCAAAAAGAAAGTATTACGGTTGATGTAGAGTCGTTTATAGCTGTAAAAGGATTCAAGGCTTTAGGGAATCAATTGACAACAGATAAGCTTAAACAGGTAAACTTGTTAGAATCTTTACCCTATGAAGCTCCAGAAGAAGTAGTTCCAGAGGAATTAGAAGTCAAAGACGGACATAATGCAGACGATTCAGACATTCAGTTGGATGAGGATGGTCAGATTGTTTTATTTTAATATCCTTAATTATAAACTTATAAAAAAGGTTGTCTGCTAGTTTTAGGACAACCTTTTTTGTTTGATTTCAAAATTAAATTGTCATAGAAAACAACGCAGTTTGAGGTGCTTTTCGTTTTAATCTGAGGTCAAATGCCATACAGATGTTGCGTACAAATGGTTTTCCAGCATCGGTAACAACCAAATGGTCTTTATAGATTTGAATTAAACCATCTTTTTCCATTTCTTGCAATTGTATTAATACATCAGGGATTTCTTCAAAGTAATCGGATACAGTTGCCCATGAAGTATGGAATTGGCACATTAGGTTCAAAATGTGTTTTCTAATTTTTAAATCCTCAGTCGTTAAGGAATGTCCTCTAAAGATTGGTAATTCTTTTTGGTTTATTAATTGATAATATTCTTCAATCGTTTTTACATTTTGAGCAAAACTATACCAACTGTCACTAATAGATGATACGCCTAATCCAATCATTAATTGTGTTTTAGAAGAGCTATACCCCATAAAGTTACGGTGCAATTGTTTTGATTTAAAAGATTCGAAAAGACTGTCTTTTTTTAAAGAAAAATGATCCATCCCAATTTCGTGATACTCATTTTTGGCTAATAATGTTTTACCTATTTCATATAGTTTTCTTTTTTCATCATCCTTGGGTAAATCGTCATCCTTAAAACCACGTTGTCCATTCCCTTTTATCCACGGCACATGAGCATAACTATAAAATGCCAAACGATCAGGTTGTAGGCATTTGGTTTTTTCAATGGTGTCCACCACATTTTCGATGGTTTGGAAAGGCAATCCAAAAACAAGATCATGGCCAATTGAGGTATAACCAATTTCTCGTGCCCATAAGGTAACTTTGGCTACATTATGAAAAGGTTGGTTTCTGTTGATGGCTTCTTGAACTTTAGAAGCATAATCTTGAACACCAAAACTGACTCTTCTAAAACCTAAATCATATAGTTTTTGTAAATGGAGGTGAGTCGTATTGTTGGGGTGTCCTTCA
>JAHEBK010000186.1 GCA_024642295.1 Flavobacterium sp.
GATGGATGGAAATTTTTACAGCAACTGTCAATGAATCATTTACAGGTCCAATTGCCGATGAAGCTATATTACGAGCAAACAATATGGCAGAAATGTTTTTTTATAAAATTGAGTATTTTAGAAATGAGGGCAGTCGAGGATAATTAGATAAAAATCATCCCTTTATCTTTCGATTTAAATCAGCTTCTTGTTTTAAAATTTCGCCGTTGTATTGCAATTTCCACCCCATAGTTTTGGTGATAATCAACAATTTTGACAATTCAGATACCAATCGATTCTTAGCGTTTTTCTGTAGGGAAGAATTGGCTACTTTTTTAGCAATATTGTCTTTGGCAATCTTAGCAATTTTGTTGTAATCCTCTGCGGTAAATTCATTTAATCGACTTGATTCTGTATCATAATATTTCAAATCGGTACTGATTTTAATTTCTTCATCAGGTATATGTACAATATTCACTATTTTATTAATGGAGTCAATATCGTATTTTACCAAACTCATATCAAAACTCACGCTGACATCAGCATTAACAATTACCAAGGCTTTCTTTTCAAATGCGATTAGGTTTCCTAAATATTTTTTATTGTCTTTATAGGTTAAGACCTCTGCAAAATGACCTTCGGTAACAACCAACTTACCCACATTCTTTATTTGCTGTTGTATTAGTGCTGTATTGTATTCCACAATATCAGTATCGTCTTTTTTAGAAAAATATTGGTAAACCCAAAACAATAAAAAACCAATAATGATTAGCATTATCCATTTTCTGATTTCAGCAAGACGATTCATGTGATTATATTAGAATTCAAGAACGAAGATACTAAAGAAAAACGAACGTGCTGAATCAAATTAAATTATTTCGTTGGGCTTTTTGAACGGCTTCCAGCTTAGAATGGACTTGTAATTTGCTATAAATATTTTCAATATGCTTACGAATGGTCGAAGGGGACAAAAACATATTTTGTGCAATTACGGTATAACTTAATCCCTGTGCCAATTGTTCTAACACATCGATTTCTCTAGCGGTAAGATTAAACTGTTCCTGATTATCGAGCTCAAAATTGACTGGATTGCGCAAGAGTTTGAGGGTTTTCATCGCAATTGAAGGATTCATTGCTGCGCCACCATTTAAAGTTTCTACGATTCCGTTGAATAAAGTATGAGGGTTTACATCTTTCAATAAATAACCATCAGCACCCGCTTTTATGGCATTAAATATATATTCGTCGTTATCAAAAACAGTGAGCATGATAATTTTGATATGAGGAAACTTTTGTTTGACTTGCAAGGTGGCCTCAATACCATTCATCACGGGCATCTCGATATCCATTAACAACACATCGAGATTGTAATTAGTTTCTAATTTATCCAATAAATCAACTCCATCCGAAGCAGTGAATTTGATTTGAATTTCCTCAAAAAAAGATAATTTTTCTTTAATGGAAGCAATTAAAAAACTATTATCGTCAATGACGGCTATTCTCATATCTTATTGTTTTTAATTTGATATTAGGGCCAACAAAGTAATTTGTTGTTTGATAATATCTAATTTTTGAAGGAGTGTTTCCATCGGGTTTATTTGTTGTTGTAAGTGAGTTAGTTTGCTTTGTTGCAACTCCATTTTTTGTTCATATAGCGCTACTACTACTTCATGAGCATGTGTTATTCTTTTTACAAACCAAAAATCCCAAACTATTGCAGCTAAGCCCATTAATAAAGGTACAAAATACATAATTACTGTTTTAAAATTGTTTATTCTTCCAGAAAAGTTTTAGTTATTTTTTCGATTGATTCAAGTTCTTCCGGCTTGTCTTTGGACAACATTTTCAGTGCTAATTTTCTTAATTGCAGTGGATTATGAGCTATTTGACTTAAATAAAAGTCCAAAATCGCTCTAAAAACAATCAATAAAAGGGCGGCAATCATTCCTATTTTGGAACTAAAAAACAAGAAAAACACTGGTATTATAGCAACAAATTGTTGTAAAAATATTCTCAGGTAAGGTTTTATAAAATAGACTTCTACTTCTTGATTTAAGTATTTTTTTTGTTTCAAAAAAGAGAAATAAAATGAAGCAATACGTGTTGCAATTATAGTGAATACTCCCAAATAAAATCCTTCTAATCCAAATATTCTATAAAAATTAAACCCACTCAAAGAAGTCGAAAATCGCTCGTCTTGAATTGCAATTACAGTATATATTATACCACTTTGTATGACTACAAAACCTCCAAAATGGACTATAAAAAATAGAACAGACAAATAATCAATTGCTTTAGACTTGCCTTTTTTTATTTCTTTATGATAGATAATACAAATCAATTTAAGCACATGAATGACCCCAATAATAATGGTTTCAAAAATATAAGAAAAAACAATCGCCATAGGATCTATTTGACCCGAAAGTATAAGTACAACAAGCAATACAGTATTTAAAAGCTGTATGGACTGAGATTGTATATTATTTTTTAAAACAGATTGTACCAATATTACTTTTTTAATTAAAAATGGAATACTAATTCATTTTTGTAATCAAAACGTTATCCTTCCATTCTCCTACTTCTTCTTTTTTGTTAGTAATTCCATACCCGCGACCATTTCGTTTTCCATTTACCCAATTACCATAATACAAATCCCCTTGAGCTTTAAAAACATATAATCCATAGTTCTCAAATTGATTATTTGCATTAAAATTACCAGTATAAATATCTCCATTTTTAAAAATATAGGAGCCTGATTTCATTTTACTATATTGAAAATTCCCTATAAACATATCGCCATTACTAAACACATATTTACCAAAACTATTGGAACAATCTCCATTTACACAACCTTGAGTTTGCCCCGTTGGATTAAAAGGTACTGTCCTTATAAAGGTGCCATTTTCGTAATAATTGATTTCTGATTTCCCAGTTACTTTATTGACATAAAAGCCATTTCCATTGTACTTTGAATTTAAGTAAAGTCCCGAATGAGTTGAGCCACCCTTGAAATTAGTAAATCCATAACCGTCCATCTTATCATTTACCCAATTTCCATAAAAACTATCCCCATAATTCCATGTGTAAGATCCAAAACCATTTTTTTGACCGTTTTTCCAAAATCCGGTATAATATCCGTTATCGTACGTATATTTTCCGTAACCATCTACACAGTTGCCTTGACATTTAGACGATGCAACCGGCGCAACAGGGCTACTTGGTGTATTGGCTACGGAATTCGTAGTAGTTGTTGATGTTGATGCGTTTGTGGCAAAATCATAATCAATATAAACAGGAAAAGAATAAGGATTGCTTGTATCCAACTTATTCACCATTTTACTAGACCCATAATATGATCCTCTTAGTTTATGTATTCCCGAAATAGTTGTATATCCCGTTTTTTCATTGTTTTTATAGGTTATAGAACGCGTAGCAATTTGAAAAGGCATAACAATATTTTTAATTGAAGGAATTGAAGAATAACTATAACGCACTATCCAATTTCCAAACTTATCATATTCATAACAATTAATATAATAAAAATCCATGCCGCTATATTTCGTTTTAGATATCTTTTGCGATAATTGTTTTGTTTTAGGATGATAGAAAAAATATGTTTGTGATATGTCACTCTCCTCAGATTTAATCAGACCATCCATTGTAAAACGTTGTGTAATCTGAAAGCTCCCACTAGTTTTGACAGTAATTACATTGGCTTCATAACTGAAATTATAGCTGAAATCTTTAGCATCCTTTACAGTTCCATTGGGTTTTTCAATAACTCTTTGTATCGTTCCATTAGTATTTTTAACCACATCTTTTGTATTTGTCAAAAATGTTCTAGCTGGTGTTTTGATTATGTAAGATGTTTTAGTTTTATTATCCCCATATACTAATGTTTGTTGCTCATAATTTTTAGAATAAGTCATAGTCTGAATATTGTTATACTTTTCTGTAAGTATTACATATCCATTAGTATCAAATTTGTATTTAAAAACATTTTCTCTATCAAAAATATTACTAGAAGTATTCCATGAGGCTTGTATTTCTTGAACTTCAAGAACATTTCCCAAAAGCATATAATCATTAAGAGTTACTTCATTAAGCTGCTGTGCTTGGCACAACATCCCAATTGTTAAAAATAATAAGCATATTAGATTTTTCATTTGTAAATAGAATTAATTAAAGTAAAAAGATTACTTACCGTTATATAAAAAAGGCGCCCAAAACTTGGGAGACCTCACTCTTTCGCCAAAATCACCATTGATAAAACCGCGTTTGATTTCGTTTAAAACTTCGTTGGGTTTGGCCTTGTTTTGAATGATGTTTTTGAAGAGTAATTGCATCGTTAAGGCTGTACTGGCATCATCTACAGACCAGAGTGAAAGCATTGTGCTATTAGACCCAGCAACCAAGAACGCATTGTGCAATCCGTTGACTCCTTCGCCACCGTATAATTTTCCTACCGCAGTGCTACAGGCACTTAGAATAGTCAAAT
>JAHEBK010000004.1 GCA_024642295.1 Flavobacterium sp.
ATAACAAAATACAATTTATAAATCCGTTTCATGAATTTGGGACGGATTTTTTTTAGCCCTGATGGCAGCGTCATCCTCTTGTGGTAGCGATAGCAAACACAAGAGATATAGCGAACAGCAGGAATAGCTCCTAAAAAACCATTCTAAAACCTAGTTAAACTAATGGGGATTGGATAAAAAAACGTAATTTTGCACTCCAATTTACAAAATATGAGAACCAAGTCTTTAAAAAAGAATAAAATCAACGTAATCACTCTTGGGTGTTCAAAGAATATCTATGATAGTGAAGTCTTAATGGGACAACTTCGTGCCAATGGCAAAGAGGTAGAACATGAAGCGCCTGCCGAAAGAGAAGGAAATATCATTGTAATCAATACTTGCGGGTTTATTGACAACGCTAAGGCAGAATCAGTGAACATGATTTTAGAATATGCCGATAAGAAAGAAAAAGGATTGGTTGACAAAGTTTTTGTGACTGGATGTTTATCTGAACGTTACAGACCTGACTTAGAAAAAGAAATTCCTAATGTGGATCAGTTTTTTGGAACTACTGAATTACCGCAATTATTAAAAGCTTTAGGAGCTGATTATAAGCATGAATTATTAGGAGAGCGTTTGACTACAACTCCTAAAAACTATGCCTATTTGAAAATTGCTGAAGGTTGTGATAGACCTTGTAGTTTTTGTGCTATTCCGATTATGAGAGGAAAACACGTTTCACAACCTATTGAAAAATTAGTCAAAGAAGCAGAAGGACTGGCTCGTGATGGTGTCAAAGAATTAATTTTGATTGCTCAAGATTTAACCTATTACGGTCTTGATATTTATAAGAAAAGAAATTTAGCGGAGCTTTTAGAAGCTTTGGCAGCTGTTGAAGGTATCGAATGGATTCGTTTGCATTATGCATTCCCAACTGGTTTCCCGATGGATGTCTTGGAATTAATGAAACGCGAACCTAAGATTTGTAATTATATTGACATTCCCTTGCAACACATCTCTGATTCTATCTTGAAATCAATGCGTCGCGGAACTACTCAAGCTAAAACAACTCAATTATTGAAAGATTTTAGAGCTGCAGTTCCAGGAATGGCGATACGCACCACACTTATTGTAGGTTATCCTGGTGAAACACAAGAAGATTTTGAAATCTTGAAAGATTTTGTTCAAGAAATGAAATTTGACCGTATGGGATGTTTTGCATATTCTCACGAAGAAAATACGCATGCTTATTTACTAGAAGACGACGTCCCAGACGATGTAAAACAAGCTCGTGCTAATGAAATCATGGAATTACAGTCACAAATTTCGTGGGATTTAAATCAAGAAAAAGTAGGTCAAACCTTTAAATGCATCATCGATCGTAAGGAAGGACAGCATTTTGTTGGTCGAACTGAATTTGACAGTCCTGACGTAGATAATGAAGTACTTATCGATGCGGCTTTACATTATTTAAAAACAGGTGATTTTGCCATGATTAAAATCACAGAAGCAACTGAACTTGATTTGTACGGGGAACCAGCATAAATTAAAAAAAAATCAATTCATAAAAAAGACGTTTATGAAAAATCTTAAATCTATATTCAGTACAATTGTACTACTACTAACTTTTACAACTGTTACTGCTCAATACGGAAATGGTTACGGAAATGGCTATGGAAATGGTTATGGTAACGGCTACGGAAGACAACGATTAGATTCAGATTTAAGAAATAGTGAACCTGAAAAACCAAAAGAGATTCCAGTTGAAGTTACTGTTGCTGAAATCATGAAGAAAATGAAACCAGAACTCAAACTAGATGCTCTGCAAGAAATTGCCGTTGGAAATGTTATGAAAGAAAGTATTAGGGAGCAAGGAATCATAATCAAAGATGAATCAGTAGGACAAGAGCAAAAAATAAAAGAAATACAAGCCTTATCTGAAACTACTACAAGAAAAATAAATGAGTATTTAAATCCTGACCAAAGGGATTTGTACAAAAAAATAATGGAAGAAGCTCAAAATCCAAAATCTTCCAGAAAATCAAAACGAAATAAATAATATACAAAACCGCTTTCCAAGAATTAAAAAAATGAAACATTATTTATATTCGATAGTTATTCTGTTGCTTATCGCTTCTTGTTCTAGTAAACCTCATAAAGCAACAGAGAAAATTTATACTGAAAAATTAAAAGTCTTAAAAGAACAAATTTCGATTCAAGATCCTGAACCTCTGCCTGCAGTTGTAAAAACAATACTATCAATTGACACCTCCTACTCTAAAGTTTTATACCGTTTTAGTGACACTATCACAAAAATAGGTAGTAAAAAACTGTATAATGGAAAAGAAACAGAGTGGATTGGGACTGTAAATTTCAATTTAAGAAAACCAAATTTCATCATCCTTCACCACACTGCTCAAGATTCAATTGAACAAACGATAAGGACTTTTACTCTTACTAGAACAAAAGTTAGTGCACATTACGTTATTGGTGACGACGGAAGAGTTGTTCAAATGCTTAATGATTATCTCCGTTCTTGGCATGCAGGTGTTGGGTCTTGGGGAAAAGTAAAAGACATGAATTCTTGTTCGATTGGTATCGAATTAGACAATAATGGAAGTGAACCTTTTTCAGAAGCTCAAATCACTAGTCTGATGGCTTTACTAAGTAGACTTCAGAAAGAATATGACATTCCAAAAGAAAACATTATAGGACATGCTGACCTTGCTCCAAGTCGAAAAAAAGACCCAAGTGCTTTATTTCCATGGAAAACTTTGGCTGAAAACGGCTTTGGATTATGGCCTGACGATGTATTAGAACCTGCTCCATCAAACTTTGACATAGTTCAAGCTTTACGAATCATCGGATACGACACTAAAAATTTTAATGCCGCAATTATCGCTTTCAAACTTCATTATATTCAAACTGAAGTAGACAATGTATTAGATTCAAAAACAATCAATACTATCTATAATATTTACAACAAAAGTTTGTAATCATTAAATAAACACAAAACAATAAGCCAAATTAGAGTTTTCTATCTTTGATTTGCCTCTAAAAGAATCAAATTAGGGTAACAAATCTGTAGTTGATAGCTTATGAAAAGAATATCTAAAGCACTAATCAAAAATAGACCGAATGGCTAAAGGTAAAGAAATGTATTTTCTGGCTGTTCCTAAAAAATTAAAATACGAAGGAGACATAGAGAATTCTCATGACCTATTTGAACATTGAATAACTAAATACAACTATTACCTAGAATCTTCTAAAAACAGCTCTAATCCCTAAAAACATAAGACATCAAAAAAAGGTAATTTGCTTAATTTAGCAAATTACCTTTCATTAATTATTTTTAAAATTAATTAAACCAAGTCAAAACGGTCTAAGTTCATTACTTTATTCCAAGTTGCAATAAAATCACTAATAAACTGTTCTTGACTATCTTCACAAGCATATACTTCAGCAAGTGCTCTCAGCTCTGAATTGGAGCCAAAAATAAGATCAACTCTTGTACCAGTCCACTTTAACGCACCAGTGATACGATCACGCCCTTCAAAAACATCTTGAGAAATCGAACTAGCTTTCCAAGTGGTTCCCATATCAAGTAAATTCACAAAGAAATCATTGGTAAGTACTTCTGGACGATTAGTAAAAACGCCATGTACAGAATTATTATAATTTGTATTTAACACTCGCATTCCGCCAATTAAGACTGTCATTTCTGGGGCTGTTAATGTCATTAGTTGTGCTTTATCAACTAACAATTCCTCTTCTGATATTGTGTATTTTGACTTTATATAATTTCTAAAACCATCAGCAATTGGCTCTAAAATTGCAAATGAAGTGACATCTGTCTGTTCTTGAGTTGCATCTGCTCGTCCTGGTGTAAAAGGAACAGTAACCGTGTGCCCTGCATTTTTCGCCGCTTTTTCAATACCAACACATCCTCCTAATACTATCAAATCAGCTAATGAAACTTGTTTTTCCCCAGTTTGATCACTATTAAAGGCTATTTTAATTGCTTCTAGTATTTCTAATACCATAGCCAATTGAGAAGGATTATTAATATCCCAATGCTTTTGGGGTTCTAAATTAATTCGAGCACCATTAGCACCACCTCGCTTATCAGAACCACGAAACGTTGCTGCCGAAGCCCAAGCTGTTGTAACTAATTGTGATACCGACAATCCTGTTTCTAGTATTTTAGATTACAAAGCCACAATATCATTAGCATCAATTAGTTTATAGTTTACCTTTGGAATTGGATCTTGCCAAATAAGTTCTTCTTTTGGTACTTCAGGTCCAAGATAACGCTCTATAGGTCCCATATCACGGTGCGTAAGCTTAAACCATGCACGAGCAAAAGCATCTGCAAAGGCATCAGGATTTTCGAAAAAATGTTTTGAAATTGGACCATAAATAGGATCCACTCGTAAAGCGATATCCGAGGTTAGCATAAAAGGAGCATGCTTTTTGGAAGGATTATGAGCATCAGGTACAGTACCTGCTCCAGCACCATCTTTGGGTTTCCATTGATGAGCTCCCGCAGGACTTTTTGTTAACTCCCATTCAAAACCAAAAAGATTTTCAAAATAATTATTGCTCCATTTTGTAGGACTAGTTGTCCAAGCGCCTTCTAGCCCACTACTAATCGTATGTTCCCCTTTTCCACTTTCAAAAGTATTTTTCCATCCCAAACCTTGATCTTCAATTCCTGAGGCAGCTGGTTCGCGACCTACATATTGATTTGGATCTGCAGCACCATGTGTTTTTCCAAAAGTATGACCGCCAGCAATAAGTGCAACCGTTTCTTCATCATTCATAGCCATACGACCAAAAGTTTCTCGAATATCACGCGCTGATGCAAGCGGATCAGGATTTCCATTTGGTCCTTCTGGATTGACATATATAAGTCCCATCTGAACGGCAGCAAGAGGATTTTCTAATTCACGATCACCAGTATAGCGATTATCATCTAACCATTTAGCTTCAGAACCCCAATAAACATCTTCCTCAGGTTCCCAAATATCTTCACGACCTCCTGCAAAACCAAAAGTTTTAAATCCCATCGATTCAAGAGCACAATTTCCAGTTAGAATCATCAAATCAGCCCATGAAATTTTCTTTCCATACTTCTTTTTTATTGGCCAAAGCAGCAAACGTGCTTTATCTAAATTCACATTATCAGGCCAACTATTAAGAGGTGCAAAACGCTGACTACCAGAACCAGCACCACCTCTTCCGTCAGCGATACGATAAGTACCAGCACTATGCCATGCCATCCTAATAAAGAAAGGGCCGTAATGACCATAATCGGCTGGCCACCAATCCTGAGAATCAGTCATTAAATCAAAAATATCTTTCTTTAGTGCTTTCAAATCAATGCTTTCAAATTCCTCAGCATAATTAAATGCCTTTCCCATTGGATTAGATAAAGAAGAATGTTGACGAAGAATATTCAATTTTAACTGATTAGGCCACCAGTCGTTGTTAGAAGTTCCAGAACCAGCTGATTTTTTTGGTGCACCTCCATGAAATGGGCATTTTCCTCCTCCGTTTAAATTACTATGACTATTTTCCATATTTCTATTATTTAATAATTATTTTATCTAAAGCAAACTTATACTAATTAATTCTATTGTTTTTTAAATATTCATAAATAAAAACTATAGTTACTTCTTTAGAAATTTATAAAGAGTAAAAGGTATAAAAAAATCAAACACAAAAAAAATCTTGAAAATAGTAAAACAAAATAAGGACTAATTATTATGGAATAATTAGTCCTTATTTTGTTTTAAAGTAACACTAAAAAAGAATTAGGAAGTGGTTAAAATTTAATGTCATATTTTAAACCATGAAAAAAATATTTTAACATGTAAGAAAAATGATATAGTTTCTTTCCTGTTAATTACTCTACATTTTTTTTTCTTCTTCAAACAATAATTTAATATTCTCGTAAGAATTTTTTAATATTTCGGGTATGTTTTCAGGGCTAAACCAAGCTACTTTTTCAATTCCTTCCTCTAATTGACCTTGTGGAGTACCTTCAAAATCAGAATGCATTTCGAACCAATGCGTAATTTTAAGCTTATAAACACCATTACGCTTGAATACATGATAGGTCTTTTGAAGCTTATGAGTAACCCTTAATTGGTTGACTCCTGTCTCCTCTTCTACTTCACGCATGGCTGTTTGTTCTATATCTTCTCCTTTTTCAGTACCGCCTTTGGGTAAATCCCATTTACCATTCCTAAAAATAAAAAGAACTTCTCCTTTTTTATTGTAGACCAAGCCCCCACCTGCTTTGTTTACAGGGATTTTTGTCTTTAAAGTCTTTAATATTTCTCGTTCATCAGGATGATAGAGATAGGCTTTTTGAATTTTATTTTGAAAAATTTTCACAATAAGTTGCTTGATATCAATGCTTTCGAGAAGAAATAATTGAAAGTCGGTTTCTTTTGATATTTTATTTGTCAAAAAAAGTGGTTTGTCGTTCACAAAAACTTTATACATTTGTACTATGATTTTTAATAAAGATACAGCCGAAAAAACAGCCGAATTGCTTTTACAAATAAATGCAATTAAATTGAATCCAGGAAATCCTTTTACATGGGCTTCTGGATGGAAATCGCCTATTTATTGCGATAATCGATTAATTCTCTCATTTCCAGCCATAAGAAATTATGTCAGAGATGAATTTTCTAAAAACATTGAAAAACAATTTGGCAAGCCAGATGTCATCGCTGGAGTTGCAACTGGAGCCATTGGAATTGGTATGCTGGTTGCAGAAAGCATGGGGCTTCCCTTTGTATATGTTCGCCCAGAACCAAAAAAACACGGTCGCCAGAACCAAGTGGAAGGTTTTTTACAAAAAGGACAAAATGTTGTTGTTGTAGAAGACTTGATTAGTACGGGAAACAGTAGTTTGATGGCAGTAGAAGCTTTACGCTCTGCTGGTGCAAATATTAAAGGAATGGCTGCAATTTTTACCTATGGTTTTGATGTAGCAGCTCAAAACTTTAAAAATGCCAACCTTGATTTATTTACTTTGAGTAACTATCAAAACTTATTGAATCTTGCTGTAGCCAAAAATTATATTACCGAAAAAGAGGAAACTACTTTAAGAGAATGGAGCGTCACACCTTCTACTTGGAATGTAGTTACTATTGAAAAATAAACAGCAATGAATTTAGAAAGTCCTAAAGTTACTATTGAAAAATCAGCTCAAGAACTATTTGATTTATTGAGTCAGGTGAAAAATTTTGAGAAGTTAATGCCTGAAAACATTGTGAAATTTGAAGTTATTGGTGATGATTCTTTCATCTTCGGATTAAATGGAATGCCTGAAATCCATCTTAAAATGAAAGAAAAAGTTGTTCCTAATAAAATAATTCTTGGTGCAGCTTCTGATAAAATTCCTTTCACTTTAATTGCCAATATTGACAGTATTTCAGCTTCTTCATCTACAGTTAAATTAGATTTTGAAGGTCAATTTAATGCTATGATGGCTATGATGGTTAAAGGACCTATAACCAAATTCATTGAAACATTGGCTAGCAATATGGGAAAACTATAAAAACAGCTATACTTCAAATAAACGAAAATCTCTTTTAGTTATTTTGCTAAAAGGGATTTTTGTTTTAAGTAACTATAAAACCTTAATACAACATCTGAATTTCTTTAATTCCATATTCTACAATCCGATCATCTTCTAATAAAATCTGAAGTTTCCCTTTTAATGAAACCCCTTGGATTATACCCATAAAGTTTTGATTGGATTCATTATTTTTAAAAGCCATAGGATTCCCTTTTTTAAAAAGCATATCCAAATATATCAACCATAGGCTCTCTAAATTATCTCCCATCAAGAATAAATTATGTTTTATTTTTTCGAGAATAACTAAAAGGATTTCATCTTTATCAAATTCAGCTTTAGAAATCAAGGCTAATGAAGATGCTTTAGGCAGGTTGTTGAAAATAATTTGATTTACATTCAGTCCGAAACCAATAATTGAACTAACAATTCCGTCACTTTTAATGTTATTTTCAATCAAAATGCCACCAATTTTATATTGATATGACATAATGTCGTTTGGCCATTTTATACTTAAATTTGGAATCGCAAAAACTTCCAAAGCCTGAATAATTGAAACTACAACTGCAACATTCAAATTAAAAATGCCCTCAACCCCCATTTGAACATCATTAACAAAAAGACTCATTATTAGATTCTTACCCTCTTCAGATACCCAAGCAGTTCCCATTTGCCCTTTTCCTTTCGTTTGACTTTCAGCTGTAACAACTGTAAAATTCTCTAATTCTTGTTTGGATGATAATGCTTTTAGAAAGTCATTTGTTGAATCTATGGCATTGAGTTTGATTAGTTTCATTCGTTGTTGTTTATAAAACCGAATTTAATATTATGTTAAGGTTCAAAATTAACAACAAAAAATGATAACTTTGCAAACTTATACATACAAAATAATTCATGGCAAAAAAAACAATAAATAATGATGATCTTTTAGCTAACATCATTAAAGGAATAGAAGAAGTAAAAGGTAATGATATTGATATTCTTGACTTAAGAGATATAGACACCTCAGTTTGTGATTATTTTATTATTTGTAACGGAAATTCAAACACACAGGTTAATGCCATAGTAAACTCCATCCAAAAAACCGTTTCTAAAGAATTAAAAGACAAGCCATGGCATGTTGAAGGCACAGACAATGCTGAATGGGTATTGATGGACTATGTTAACATTGTAGTGCATGTTTTCCAAAAACATATTAGAGAATATTACAACATTGAAAGTTTATGGGGTGATGCAAAAATCACAACTATAGCAAATAAATACTAAAGACAATCATATAGAATGGCGAAAAATAATAACCCAAATCCAAATAAATTTAGAATAAGTCCTTGGTTAGTTTATACGGCCATATTACTTATTTTCTTATTTATTAGCTTCGTAACTGGTGGTTCAAATATGCAAGAACCAGCACAATTGACTTCTTCAAAATTCAATGTCTTTCTAGAAAAAGGACAAATTGAAAAAGTAATTGTTTATAATAAATCTGAAGCTGAAGTATTTTTAAAACAAGATGCATTAAAGCTACCTGAACACAAAAAAGTATCTAAAGATATTTTTGACAGACCAAACACCAAAGGTCCACAATATACTTTTGAAATAGGAAACGATCAAATTTTCCAAACTAAACTAGAAAAAGCTGTTGATGAAGGAAAACTAAAAGATTTTAATTTTTTAGCTAAAAGCAACTGGTCTGATATACTAATTAGCTTGCTTCCTATCATAATCATCATTGGAGTATGGTTGTTTATCATGCGTAAAATGTCAGGGGGTGGTGCTGGCGGTGGTGGACAAATATTTAACATCGGAAAATCTAAAGCCAAACTTTTTGATGAAAAGACAGATGTTAAAACCACTTTCAAAGATGTAGCTGGATTAGAAGGAGCAAAGGAAGAAATACAAGAAATTGTAGAATTTCTTAAAAACCCTAGTAAATATACTGACTTAGGAGGAAAAATCCCTAAAGGAGCTTTGCTAGTGGGGTCACCTGGAACAGGAAAAACATTGTTAGCCAAAGCAGTTGCTGGTGAAGCTCAAGTACCGTTTTTCTCTTTATCAGGTTCTGATTTTGTAGAAATGTTTGTAGGTGTTGGTGCTTCACGTGTACGTGACCTTTTTAAACAAGCAAAAGAAAAATCACCATCAATCATATTTATAGATGAGATTGACGCTGTAGGTAGAGCTAGAGGTAAAAACAATATGTCAGGAGGTAATGATGAACGTGAAAACACTTTGAATCAATTACTAACAGAAATGGACGGTTTTGGCAGCAATACTAATGTTATTGTTTTGGCTGCAACTAATAGAGCTGACGTACTTGATAAAGCTTTAATGCGTGCAGGACGTTTTGATAGACAAATTTTTGTTGACTTACCAGATATTCGAGAGCGTGCAGAAATTTTCAAAGTTCATTTAGCTCCGCTAAAGAAAGTTGAAGGACTTGATTTAGACTTTTTAGCCAAACAAACTCCTGGTTTCTCTGGTGCTGATATTGCTAATGTATGTAATGAAGCGGCATTAATTGCTGCTCGAAATAACAAAACGGCAGTTGATAAACAAGATTTCTTAGATGCCGTTGATAGAATTGTAGGTGGTTTAGAGAAAAAAAACAAAATTGTAACTCCTGAAGAAAAGAAAGCGATTGCTATTCACGAAGCAGGACATGCCACAGTAAGTTGGATGCTTGAACATGCAGCCCCACTTATTAAAGTAACTATAGTACCTAGAGGGCAAAGTTTAGGAGCAGCTTGGTATTTACCTGAAGAACGACAAATTGTTCGTCCTGACCAAATGTTAGACGAAATGTGTGCTACCATGGGTGGTAGAGCGGCAGAAAAAGTGATTTTTAACCGAATTTCAACAGGTGCTTTGAGTGATTTAGAGAAAGTAACCAAACAAGCTCGTGCTATGGTAACTATCTATGGTTTGAACGAAAAAATTGGAAATGTTACATACTACGATTCAACCGGACAAAGTGAATATAGTTTTTCAAAACCATATTCTGATGAAACAGCTAAAATTATTGACAATGAAATATCATTACTCATTGAAAGTCAATACCAAAGAGCAATACAAATTTTAGAAGAAAATAAAGATAAATTAAATCAATTAGCCGAAATCTTAATCGAGAAAGAAGTTATCTTCAAGGATGATTTAGAATCTATTTTTGGAAAGAGAACTTTTGACAAAAATCTTGGTGAAGTAGTATCTTAAATTAATAAAACACCATGTTTTTTGATGCTTTAATATTTTGTTTTTTTGGTACATGGTATTTTAATATTTTAGATAGCCGAAGAAAAAAAAGATTAGAAGGCCTTAGTAATACACAATATATCATCATTTTAGTTTTAATAATTTTTATTTTAGACTTTATTATACATTTTTATCGCGCTTTCAATCAGAACTAATTATATTCTTTAAATAGAATTATTTTAAAATCTTAATTCAAAAAAACACTTTTGAATTAAGATTTTTTTATCTTTGAACGTTTTTCAGATAACAAATAAAGTCCCTTTTCATAATATGAGCATTTTCAGTAAACTTTTTGGTTCTAGTGGTGCAGCTTCAGAGGAAGATAATGATAAAGAAAACAATCTCTCTTTTCCTGAAAGTAATTTATCTATTGATGAACAATTTATCTTTAATTTTAAAAAAAATGGAGGTAAGTTTTTGTATTGTGAAAACTCAGACGAAGTCAAGGAACAATTTGAGAATATTCTTCAAGAAAATGATTGGTATGAAAGTGATGTTTTGTGTTACGAAACCACACTATTTGATCTTTTAGACGAAAACAAACTAAACTATACAAAAGTATCCAATCCTAAATTTTTATTCGCTGGCTGTGAAAACTTAATTGCCGACGAAGGATCGGTACTTTTTTCTTCAAAACAAATAAAACAACACAAACCAAACGAACTACCAGCTAATATCATCGTTTTTGCAAAAACAAGTCAGATTCTTGCTTTTAAAACTGATGGTCTTAGCGCTATTAAAAAGAAATACGAAAGGGATTATCCAACGAATATTACCGCTATAAAATATTTTGAAAAAGCAAAAGAAGAAGATTTTACACAATACGGAAGTTCCGCTAAAAACCTTTATTTATTGCTTCTAGAAGATCTTTAAAATGAATGAAACCCTCAAGAGATCTTTATCCGGTGCTGTCTACGTTATTCTATTAATAGCCTGTATCTTATATTCAACCGAAAGTTTTTTTATTCTTTTTGGCGCATTCTTGTTAGTTGCTACGGTTGAATTTTGTTCCTTAGTCCAAATTAATAAAATAACACCTTTATTAATTGCTGCTTTAAGTTATTTCTTTTTTTACCAAATTACTTTTGCTTCTGAAGGATATTTATTACTACTAAAGTTCAATAAGAATTTTGATCTTGCGGTTCTAATAACAACACTTATTATATCTATCAAATGCATACATTTCCTTTTTGATAATAAAATTGTAAAAATTGATTCCTTATCTAAATACTTTTACTTATTTGGATACATCATTCTTCCATTTATTATTATTACAAAAATTCCTTTTGGAAAAGCAGGATATAACCCTAAAATATTAATTAGTATCTTTATTTTGATTTGGACAAATGATTCTTTTGCCTATATTGTTGGGAAATCTATTGGTAAAACTAAATTATTTGAACGTATTTCACCAAAAAAAACCATTGAAGGCTTTGTTGGCGGTGTCGTTTTTGCTGTTATTGCCAGTTATATTATTGCCAAATATTACATTCAAATTGCCGAATCTAATCTCTACATCTGGATTATTATTGCCTTAATTGTAGGTATTTTTGGCACTATTGGAGATTTAATAGAATCTAAATTCAAACGTATTGCAGCTGTAAAGGACAGCGGAAAAATAATGCCCGGACACGGAGGCGTACTAGATCGACTAGATAGTGTTATATTTGTAGCACCAATTATATTTTTATTTTATCAAATTTTAAATTATGTTTCATAAAGAAGGAACCAAGACCATTTTATTCGGTATCATTTTCACCGCTGTTGTTTTATTAGTTTCAGATCAATTTGTTGCTGTTGAATGGTTGAAAAAAGCAATTCAAATTGGTGCTTTTTTGATTTTGATTATCATTTTACAATTTTTTAGAAACCCAAAAAGAATCGCTGTCCTTAACGACAACCATATTTTAGCTCCTGTAGATGGGAAAGTAGTGGTTATTGAAGAAGTATTCGAAGCAGAATATTTCAAAGACAAACGTTTACAAATTTCAATCTTCATGTCTCCTATTAATGTCCATGTTACTCGTTACGCTATTAGTGGTCTTGTAAAATTCAGTAAATACCATCCTGGAAAATTCTTAGTTGCTTGGCATCCTAAAGCAAGTGAAGAAAACGAGAGAACAACTATTGTGGTTGAAAACGAAACTTTTGGAGCCATTTTATATCGACAAATTGCAGGTGCTTTAGCCAAAAGAATAGTAAACTACGCTCAAGAAGGCATGCAAGTAGTTCAAGGAACAGATGCAGGTTTCATTAAATTTGGCTCAAGAGTAGATTTATTTTTACCATTAGGAACTCCAATAAACGTGGTGTTAAACCAAAAAGCAATTGGAGGAAAAACAATCATCGCTACGAAAAAATAATGAGTAATAATGATTTAGAAATTCAATTCCAAGAAGCTTTACAAAAAGCCTCTGAAATGAGTCAATCGTCTTTACCACAAGACGTGCAGCTACGTCTTTATGCTTATTATAAACAAGCTACTTTTGGTACTTTAGAAACTAAACAAATCAATGCTACTTTTCATCTAAGAGATGCTTTTAAAACAAACGCTTGGATGCAAATTAGCCATATTTCTGCTTCTGAAGCCAAAGAACAATATATCGAAATCATCAACTCACTTTTAGAAAATCCGAATTCCAATGAAAACGAATAATTTTTTTTTAGTAAGTACACTTTTTGTTCTTTCTTTAATTTCGTGCAACAAAAAAAAATATACTGAAGTCGTCGAGGTACCCTTACCTACTGCACAAGAAAAAATCACCATTGGGATGCCCGAAGATGTTAATGCTGATCCAGGATCTTTTTTAATTGACAAGCTCCCTTATGCTTATGATGCCTTAGCGCCAACCGTATCACCATTAACACTAGAGACACATTACTCAAAGCATTATTTAACTTATACCAACAATTTCAATAAAGCTGTTGCTGGAACTGGATTAGAAAATTTATCTATTGAAGAGGTTATTTCGCAATTAGATGTTAATAATACGGAATTACGAAACAATGCAGGAGGTTTTTACAATCACTCCATTTATTGGAAATCAATGGCTCCTGGTGCAGGTGGAATACCACAAGACACCATTGCAGGAGCTATCAATAGAGATTTTGGTTCTTATAGTAATTTCAAAACTGCCTTCAGTGCTGAAGCTTCTAAGCAATTTGGTTCCGCTTGGGTATGGCTTATTGTAGACAAAAGCGGGAAATTACAAATTACAAGTACCCAGAATCAAGACAATCCTTTAATGCGAAATTCAGTTGTTAAAGGAACTCCAATCATAGGATTAGATTTATGGGAACACGCCTATTACTTAGGATATCAATACCGCAGAAGAAGCTATATTGAATCCTTTTACAATGTACTCAACTGGAAAAAAATAAACGAAGCATACGAAAGTGCTACTCGAAAAAAATATTATTAGTTTTTTTAGTGATTAGAAAATGGTTCTTATTTAAGTACATAGAATTAGTCCATATCAATTCAAACTATGAATTAGTTCATTATATATAGAAAGGTTCAGATTTTTAAATTAAATCTGAACCTTTTTTATAAAGCATAATACTAAAAGATTCCAACTTCTATCACTTAAGTACTAAAAACCCAAAATAAACGATTCCGATGGTGCAATCGTCATCGGTACAATTCCTTCACCATTTGCAATGGTGAGTGTCAATTTGGTTTTCTTATACAATTGATCTACTATTTTGTAATTTCCATCGGTAAGCCCCCATTTTTCGATGACAAGATTCGGAATTTTTAAATCGAATGTACTGCTAGTAGAGGATGAAAAATTAGTAACAATTATCAGTTTTTCAGTATCTGACCAACGCACATAGCTGTATATTCCAGTATCATATCCGTGAACATGGTAGCGATTTGCATATTGAATTTCTTGAAATTCTCCCATCAAAGCTGAACTTTCTAATGTGAAGTTTAATAATCGTTTGTAAAAATCACGAAGTGAAGCTTCACTTTCTGATAATTGACCACCATCAAATTTTCCGTTGTTTACCCAGCGTTGGTGAGCAGGCACACCCACATAATCAAAAATCGAAGTTCTAGAACGTGTTCCAAAACCACCATCTTCATTTGCTGCTTCCCCAACTTCTTGTCCAAAATAAATCATCACAGGAGCCGTACTTATCGTTGCCGTAACCACCATTAAAGGTTTTCCTCGCTCAGGAGTACCTGCAAATTCGGGACTTGCCAAACGTTGTTCGTCATGATTATCCAAAAACTTCAACATATGATGCTCTATACCTCCTAAACTTTGCTGAATATGGGATAACTCATCCGGCCATGAACGTCCTTGAATCACATCTTTCAACTTATCATAAGTCCCCACTTTATCATACAAATAATCCATCTTCCCCATCTTGATGTAGTTGTAATACTGCTCTGGATTGTAGACTTCAGCCATCAAGAACGCATCGGGATTTTTCATCTTAATCGACGAATTCAAATAACTCCAAAACTCAAAGGGAACCAATTCAGCCATATCGTATCTAAAACCGTCCACACCTTTTTTCGTCCAATACAATGCAATATCTCTAAACTTCTTCCAAGAATCAGGAATATCTTTGTCTTTCCAAAAATCAAAATGTACTTTGTATGATTCCGTATCATACCCCCAAGGCAAAAACGGAAAATCATAACTACCATCAGGACGAACTCCGTAATTTATTTTCACAGTTTCGTACCAATCATTACGGTCAGGTTTTGCCATTCGGGAGCCATTTCCAGTCCATTTGGCAGGAATTTCCACAAAAGGTTCGTGTTGCGAAGCATCGTATTCCCCTCCCAGAGGCGGTACAATATCAGGTATTTCAAACTGAGAATTAGGAATATAATAAAAGTTATTGTTTTTACTATATTCTACTGAGGTATCATCATTCGCCCCAAAATCTTGCACCCCTCTTGGGTTAGTTTTTCCCTCATACTTACGAGCAATATGATTGGGAACTATATCGATAATGACTTTCATACCCGCTGCGTGCGTTCTCGCAATCAAATCCTCAAATTCCTGCAAACGGTTCTCAGGTCTTACAGCAAGATCTGGATTCACATTATAATAATCCTTCACAGCATAAGGAGAACCTGCCCTCCCTTTTACCACCGTAGGATGATCGTTAGAAATTCCTATGCTTGTATAATCATTAATTAATGCATGATGTGGTACTCCCGTGTACCAAATATGGGTAACCCCGAGTTTTTTTATTTCCTTTAAAGCCTTTGTGCTAAAATCATTAAACTTCCCAACGCCATTTTCTTCAATCGTCCCCCAAGGTTTGTTCGTCGTATTCGTATTCCCAAAAAGTCTTGTAAAAACATGGTATACCACCATTTTTGCATCTACTTTGTTCTCTTTTCCTTTTTTCATTTTACGATTCTAAGTTAAATGGTATTTCTATTTTTTAAATATAATGTATTTTAAAAACTATCACAATTCCTAGTAGAAAATTTAATCCTAGATCCATATATTATTGATCTCTTCTGATAAACAATATTCAAATTGACACTAATTATGTATCTACTATTTTAAGTAGCTTGATCTTATCAACTGTTACAAAAATTACGTTTTAAAAGAATTTTATTGGATAAGAATAGATTTAAAAAAAAATAATTCTTATTGTTATTTTATATTTGAAAACAACCTTGTCCTAAATTTATTTAGGAAAGGATTGTTAGAAAAATAATTACTTCAATAGTAGACGACAAATCAGACCAAAATTCTATAATTTTACTTGACTTGGCAAAATTCTATAATTTTAAAGACATTTGTTTATAACATAAATTTAGAGTGCACAATTTTGAAAAAGGAAAACTTAACGGAGTTTTCACATTTGGTGTAGCAACTGCTGTAAAAATTAAAGAAATTAAAACAAAATCAGAGGAGTTAAATATAAATTAACATTATTTTTGATACATCAAAGATTGAATTATTTCAAAAGAAATAGTTTTATCATCATTTACAAAATATTTCAATAATACCTCACCCCAAATTTCGCCATCACTATAATCCGCTATAATCCAACGATGGTTTAAGATTTTCACCTTATTAATTATAAATTTATTGGCACCAATTTGATCTTGCCCCGTGTAAGGATTCCCTTCAGGATTAGCATTTAAATCCAGTAATTGTTCCGTTACAAAAGGAATTAATTTATCATAAGCAATGGATTTTTCAACATTTTCATTATAAAAATAATTT
>JAHEBK010000187.1 GCA_024642295.1 Flavobacterium sp.
CTAATGAAGTTTTTGTATAATAATGCTGTTTTGAATTAATAGTAAGTTTGTGAAAGTGATGATCACTAACTACTAACAAACTAACCAAAAAAACCAAAATTATTTATTATGAAGAAAATTGCAATTCCCTATTTACTGCTTGCTATCTTTTCGTTGAGTATTTTTTCGTGCTCAAAAGATGAAATAGTTGAAAACAATACAACTGCCAAAAATGCTAGAGCAAATACTACTACTAAAACTACCGAGATAAGCGACGGTCCGATTACTGCTATAAATTACGCCAACAATTTAGGAAAGGGATTTGATGTTGCTTGGTCAGAGTTTACAAAGTATATGAATTCTTTTAATGAACAAAGTGTTGTTGATTATAAGAATGCTGGATTTGATCATGTGAGAATACGAATTGGGGATACTATTCCTGATGCTGCTTTCATTGCGAGATTAAAAACACAAGTTGATTATTGTATCGCTCATGATGTGTCCCCAATAATAGCATATCAAGCAAGTTATGTTGAAAATGATGCTCCAAGTGAAACTGCGGCAAAACGACATTTAGCCAATTGGTGGAGAAATATGGCAACTGAATTTCAAGGCTATTCGCATAAATTGTCATTTAATGTTTTAGTCGAAATTTCAGGTACTTATGGCACAAACTACACTGCCGTTAATGGTTTTTATGTAGATGTATTAGCCGCTATTAGAGAAACTAATCCTGATCGTGTGGTGATTTTTCCTCCGGTAAAATTATCTGACCCTCTGAATTTGCAGTATTTACAAATTCCTGGTACCAACGACCCATATACTATGGCGGAGTGGCATTTTTACGCAGCTGGACCAAATACCATAGATCCAACCAACAAAAAATATTGGCTAGACGGTTCAACAGCACAAGAAAGACTAAATGTTACTGGACCTATCCAAACGGCTAAAGAATGGATGCAAACTACAGGTTATGCTACTTGGGTTGGTGCATGGATGGCAGGTAATTATAATAAAGGAAATACTTTAACCATTCCAGACCAAGTAGGTTTTGCCACTTTTATGACTAGAGAATTGGCAAAAGCAAATATCCCTTGGTCCATCAATACCGATGACAAATTTTACGATATGGTTACTAATACATGGTATGACACTACAACCGATGCTGCGGGGAGACCTGTTAGAGATGTATTAGTTGATACTGAAAAAATTTCTTTATATAGTGGATCAAGTTATAGTGGAACATCGGCAAGACTAGCGCCAGGAAATTATAACAAAACTGAATTATCTAATTTAGGCTTCTTTACCAATATAAATTCCATCATGGTTCCTTTTGATTTTGAGGTTAGAGTATATTCAAAAGTTGGATTTACAGGTACCGAAAAAATTTATACAAAAACACAAGAATCACTTAATGGATTTGTTGTAAGATCTATGAAAGTTATTGCTTTGAATAATTATTAAATAAAGAATGTTACTCATTCCATTTACATTTAATGGAAAAGTAGATGGACCTTATACCTAAAAAAAACACCCTATATATCTGTATTATATGGGGTGTTTCTATTTTATAAAATGATCTTTAAACTAGCAATATTCGTTATAAGCATCTTGCAAATTCTCAGCAATCATCTCAGCAGGACGTCCTTCAATGTGGTGACGCTCTAACATGTGTACTAATTCTCCGTCTTTAAACAAAGCCATTGATGGCGATGATGGAGGAAAAGGGAACATATGTTGTCTTGCTGCATCTACTGCATCTTTGTCAACACCTGCAAAAACCGTGATTAAATGATCAGGTTTTTTGGCACCTTCTAAACTCATTTTTGCTCCTGGACGAGCATTTCTTGCAGCACATCCACAAACCGAATTTACTACTACTAGTGTAGTTCCTTCCGCTTTTATAGCGTTATCTACTGCTTCAGCGCTATGTAAATCTTGAAAACCTGCCATTGTCAATTCAGACTGCATTGGTCTTACCATTTCTTCTGGATACATGATATTTTATTTAAATTAACTATTTCTTTTGCCTTTGTAAAAAGTGGTACAAAGTTACAAAGTTTCAGACGAACTCCATAGTTTGAATTATAAAGTTTTGTTATAGTTCAATAGTCAATTTCCAAAGGGCTTTGAGTTATAAAATTGTTTACACAAAAGAAGTGATGCCTTAATTTCACCTTTTCATAACAAGAAAAAGCGTGTTGCTACCATTTTAAATTTTGTTTGTCTCTATTTTGTTGATTTTTGGTAATGAATCATTTGACACTTCTGAAAGTTCCAAATTACAAAAAACAAATACCATGAATATAGATCCCAATCATCACTACCAACTGTACACCTTATTAGGAAAAGAAAAAATGGTTTTAAACATTTTCAATCGAGGACGATACAGTTATATGCCACATCTGGTTCCAATGGCAGATTTTTCAGGACAAAATTGGATAATTGAACCAACAGAAATGGAGCAATGTTTTAGGTTAAGCACTTCTCTTTTTGGTGTCAATATGTGGTTGGATGCTATTAAAGGTGGTGTTTTTGATGGCTTATTGATAGTTGTTACTGAAGAGAATTATTCTGGGCGACTTTGGGAAATTAAAGAAGACAAACAAAATGAAAACGTATTCAAAGTAAGTACTTTTTTTCATGGAGAAAATAAATACATCGATATTCATAAAAGTGGAGATTTCAACAACATGCCTTACTTAGTTGATGAAACCAGCTCCTCAGGGCAACTTTGGAGAGTAGAAAAAAAGCAAGGTGCTTTAGAATATATTTAGCAGTTGCAATTCCTGTTTGCGTTACATTCTGTTTTTATTTGTAATTCTGTAAAACCGATAAACAGGTTTTAGAATTCATATACGAACTTTTTTGAAATACAATCGTAAGTTCAGTATCCAAAATACTTAGTGTAGGATAGGAAACTATGCCATCAATGCTGCCTAATGCCGTGGCTAATTCATGAATTCCAGTATTAGTCCCAGTAGGTTTGAATCGAAATAAATGTTGATTAAACCAAATTTCCTTTTTTGATTCGGCATCTAACGAAACAAAATAATAATTAGCGTTTAATTCCTGAATAACCTCCATATTCTTAAAAGTCGTTTGCTCCATCATTTTACAATATTTGCACCAAGAAGTATGCACAAAAACCATAATAGGTTTAGGATTCTCTTTGGATAAAGAAACCACTTCTTCAAAGCTATAAACTTTCAACTGGGCATAACTGCAGAACATTGGAATCATCCACAAACAACACAATAAAATAATCTTTTTCATAATTAACCGTATCTATTTCTACCTCAACGTATATCGTAAACCAAAAAAACTTCGTATTCCTTGGTTTGGCCCATAGACATATCCTGGGTCAAAAGTTAATGCATACGGATTATCAGGAGTAGCTTGTACATTTCCACTACTATCAAACTGTACGTTTTTATCAAAAGGATCATTCGCTCTTGCAATAATAAATGGATTTCCTTTGTTAGGTGTCCAATTCAATAGATTTTTTATCCCAGCATAAATTTCGATATTCTTAAATTTATTAAATGTAAACTGTATGTTTTGAATGCTCCAAGTAGGTGAATATTCATTTCTAGGATCCAAGTCTCCCAAACGAGGCAAACGCATTGGACCATACACATTTCCTGTATAATCCACATCCAAAAACAATTCATTTATACGGTATGAAATTGCCCAAGTACCTGAGAATTTTTCTGTCAAAATTTGTTGAGTAGTTGTTCCAGCTTCTGTTTTTGTAACATCCATATAGGTCGCGCCCAAAATCAATTTCAATCCATTATAAAAAACCATATCCACATTGGCACTTAATCCCTTTGTGACTGCATGACCATCTAGATTTTTATAGATAATCTGATTCGGATTCGTGTCGTAATCTGGAATAATCGAATTGCTAAATCGGGTGTACCAAGCCGTGGTTTCTAATCCAATAAAATTTCCATTTCCGGTATATATTTTTTTCAAATAATTCAAATTGGCATTATACGAACGCTCTGGTTTCAATTCTTCCAGAACAATGACATCACGGGAGCCAGTCAGTGCAGCATGCTCTTCGGTAAAAAGATTTACAATTCTAAAGCCAGTACCGGTGTTGAAACGCAAAATATTGTTGTTGTTAATTTTCCATTTGTAAGCAAACCTTGGAGTGAAAATAGAACCATGATTGCGATTGTAATCATAGCGAGCACCTAAAAGTATTTTATGATTGTCGTTGAAAACAATTTCATCTTGTGCAAACAAACTCGGTATCCAATTGATATCTTCTTCAACAGTTGCCGTAGTATTGTCGTTATAATACTGATAACGCAAAGCAGTTCCAAAAAGCAAATCGTGATTCACTATTTTTTTATCCCAAGTCAGTTGTCCAAAACCAATACGTTGTTTAGCAAGAAATGGAAGGTCTCCATAAACAGAATTTTGATCATTGTCTGTGTACGAAAAACTTAATAGCATTTTCTCAACTGTTGGTA
>JAHEBK010000188.1 GCA_024642295.1 Flavobacterium sp.
TAAATTGATAATTGTGGTAGAATGGAAATCATAATGAATATATCCTTGTAACGTATTATAGGTTTCCCATGAAAAATTTAAGGCCAAAGCCCAAAAAGGCATCGCAAAGGTTTTATCTTTTAGCCCAATTCTTATACAATCGATATAAGCAATAGTCCATCCAATTCCACAAGTAATCAGTAATATAAATTTTATACTTAACATTTAAAATGGTATGCGGTGTTTTAAATTATCCATAAATCCTTTTTGAAAATAGTCTTCTTTCTTCCTTCAAAAGGATTATTATTTTTTCAAAACTACTTTATTTTTTTAAAAATCGATAGTACAGTCTCTAAATTATTATTTCAGATAGTGTGATGAATGAATTTTTAATTCCCTTTATAACTGTTATTATCTTGTTTCACATCAGCCATTAATCCGCTAGGGTCAATAGTGATTTTTTTGATGTTACTTTTGGATTTTGGAATAGAAAATACATACTGAGATTCAGCCCAAGCCCAATTTTTTAAAACAGTCCTCTTAATTTCAGTCCCGACGCTTCGGGATGGATTTTCTTTTTCAAAATGCATCATTCGTAGCGGAATATAATAGCTTTCTTGGCTGCCATCTTTATATTCGACTACAATGTCAATAGGCATTGGAGTACGTCCTATTCGTTCCAAAGTAATTAAAGTATTGATACCATTATATCCTAAATCTTCAGCAACATCCTTGATTCCATAATCAATGGTATTTGTTGTTTGCGTCCAATCCGTCAAATACCAATCCAACTCGGCACCCGAAACACGTTCAGCAGTTCTTTTAATGTCATTGGGCGTAGGATGTTTGAATTTAAAATCTTGGTAATATTTTTTTAAGGTTTTATCCAAATTATTTTCACCAATAATATACCCTAATTGCGACAAAAAGAGACTTCCTTTCACGTATGAAGCTATACTGTAAGACCTATTTTCGTCATAACGATCGCTATGAGTACTTAGTGGTTGTTCTTTGCCGGACTTTACCAAAAAATAATAGGCTTTGTAGTTCCCTTCAAAAGGATTGGTTGCCTTTTTTTCGGCTAATTCATTCAATACCCACTCTTCAATATAAGTCGTAAAACCTTCGTCCATCCACGGATGTTTGGATTCATTGGATGCCAAAACATGTTGGAACCAAGAATGCCCTAATTCATGAGTTGCGGTTCCAAAAATTCCCTCTAATGTTCCGTTACCTAAAATCAAGGTACACATAGCATATTCCATTCCGCCATCGCCTCCTTGAATAAAGGAATATTGTTTGTATGGATAATTGCCCACTTTGTGATTGTACAATTCCATTACCTTGGCCATCATGGGTTGCAATTGTTTCCATTTTTCAACTATTGAAGGGTCATTTTTATATAAAAAATGCAAATCGACATTGTTAGGCCCTTTGAAAACGTCATGGGCGTAATTTGGGTCGGCTGCCCAAGTGAAATCGTGTACCATAGGCGCGATAAAATGCCAGGTTAATGTTTTGGTTTTCTTTGGATGCACCACATTTATTCCGGCATCTTGATAGCCATGACCTATTTCGTTAGGATTTTGTAAATAGCCTGAACCTCCTAAAGTATATTCTTTATCGATTGTAATTTTGACATCAAAATCTCCCCAAACACCATGAAATTCTCTTGCGATATAGGGATCAGCGTGCCAGCCTTCAAAATCAAATTCGGCTATTTTAGGATACCATTGTGACATGGATAAAGCAATACCTTCAGAATTATTCCTGCCCGAACGACGAATTTGCAAGGGAATTTGTCCATCAAAATCTAAGGTGAAAGTGGTTTTGGAATTCGGAAATATTGGCTTTGCCAAAGTGACTTCTAAAATTGTTCCCACCGTTTTTGTTTCAGCATCAATTCCGTCTTGTTTGAAATTAGCAATTTTTAAATAGCCTATTTCATTGGGTTTTAAATTTTGAATGCGGCTTTCTTTACTACTTCCTTTTTTGTCAACCATTCGCCCATCAGGATCTTTGATGTAATGCAATCGAGCATCCATTTCGCTGCCCGGTTGAAAAGCATTGTTGTACAAATGATAATATACTTTCTTTAAAGTGTCTGAAGAATTGTTAGTGTAAACGAGTTCCTGTTTTCCTTTGTATTGATAGCTTTTAACATCAACATTGACATCTATTTTGTAATCCACCTTTTGTTGCCAATAGGTATTGTTTTGAGCGTAGTTTACTCCAATTATCAATACCGTAAAAAAGAATAAATAGATTTTTTTGTGCATCCTATTTTATATAAAAAAAGGAAGGATTGTAGCCCTTCCTTTTAGATGAATTTTTAAACGATTAGTTTTTTGATATTTTATCAGCCATTAGTATGGCGTTGTATGCATTTACAATTTTTCCTGTTTTAGACAAATCAGCAAAAGGACGAATGTCTTGATTATTTCCGCCAACAACTACCTCTAAAGGAATTTTTACTCCTGAATCCATTAAAATATGTTTTACTTGTGAAGCACTTAATTTTGGATAATACGAACGAATTAAAGCGGCTACACCTGCAACATTTGGAGCGGCCATAGAAGTTCCTTGCAAATATTTATAAGTATTGCCAGGAGTTGTAGCATAAATTTGAACTCCTGGAGCAAAAACATCTACATTGAGTTTACCAATGTTGGAAAATTTAGCTACCAACTTATTATTGTATTCAAAATTCAAAGCGCCAATAGTAATTAGGTTATCTGAAATCTCTGTTTTCTTATCTTCTGAATCATTTGGGAAATTATCAAAAAAATCAATGTTTTTTGAAGAGTTTCCAGCAGCATGAACAATCAAAACATCTTTTTCAGCAGCATATTTGATGGCATCAAAAACCCAATGTTTTTGTGGAGAATAGGCTTTTCCAAAACTACCATTGATTACTTTGGCTCCATTGTCCACCGCATAACGAATAGCTAATGCAATATCTTTGTCGTATTCGTCTCCATCAGGAACAGCACGAATACCCATGATGGCAACATTGTTAGCAATACCATCACCACCTAATTTGTTATGACGTACTTGTCCTATAATTCCTGAAACATGTGTACCATGTACGGATTCGTTTTTATCAGGCCCCATTACATTGTTGTTGCCATATTTAGTGTCTGTTATATCGTTAGGATTATCCCCTAAAATTTTTCGGTAATCTTGTTTTAGGTTATCCCCACTTAAAGCCGCATTAGCTTTTTCAATTTCATCTTGTAGGGCTTCTTTCAAATCTTTTATTGGCATTCCGAAAGCAAACATTCTTTGAATACTATTTTTTGCTTTTACAACAGCTTCATCTTTTGTGTTAATCGCTTTTACTTCGTCAACAGTATAAGTTTCTTTTTTTAATTCTTTAGCTACCACTTCATCTGAAGATTTTAAAACAGTAAGCATTTCCTCGTATCTTCCCTTACCAGCACTAGCTTCAGTTGTTTTTTTATCGTTTTCAGCTTTGGCCTCTAAATAGGTGGCTTCATCAACTAAACTTGGATTTTTAACGATTCTTTCGTACTCTAAATTTTCTTTGACGAGATTACCTAAAAAATTCCATCCATGAATATCATCTACATAACCATTATTGTCATCATCAATTCCGTTTCCAGGAATTTCTTTAGGATTTGTCCAAACGACTGATTTTAAATCTTCGTGGTCGATATCCACCCCTGAATCTACGATTCCAACGATTACTTTTTCACCCACTCTATTTTTTAATAATTCAGCATAGGCTTTGTCAACACTCATTCCAGGAATGGTATCTTTTACGATATCAAGATGACTCCAGCGTTTCAATTCCGTTTCTTTAAGAGCGGCTTTTTTCTTGACGTTTAGAGGAGCGCTTATTGGGGCTAAATTGCTAAAATTGACAATTGATTTTTGAGAACCACATCCTGCTAAAACGAGTACAGAAAATGCTGTTATAAAAAAGGGTTTAATGCTATTCATAGCCATTATCGTATAAGTATTAATTGGTTTCGAAAGTACTGATTTTTTTTGAATGTTACCTTGGATTAACACTAGATTAAGATTTCATCACAACGAAATACTTGGTCTAAGCGAACTCCTTTCTCAGTATGTTGTACAGTGATGATTTGATTATGCGCATCGTGTTCTAAGAACAGATAATAATTGTTGTCTGCAACGGTGTTTAGAAATTTTGTTTTCTCTGGCATGGTCAGTAAAGGACGAGTATCATAACCCATCACATAAGGAATAGGAATATGCCCCGCTGTAGGTAATAAATCGGCACAAAAAACGATGGTTTTGTCTTTGTATTGAATATGTGGAATCATTTGTTTTTCGGTATGACCATCAACATAGAAAATATCAAATCCAAGTTCTTTTGAATTTCCAAAATCGGATTTTGGTTTTTCAATAAAATGGAGTTGCCCACTTTCTTGCATCGGCAAAATATTCTCCGACAAAAATGAAGCTTTTTCTCTCTGGTTTGGTTGTGTTGCCCAT
>JAHEBK010000189.1 GCA_024642295.1 Flavobacterium sp.
AAGAAAGAAAATTGCCGCGTAAGGGTAATTTTAGGTTGTCTTGAGATTTTTATAAAACAATCCAAAATTTATACTGTATAAAAAAACCGCCTCAAGTTGGTATTGAGACGGCTTCTTCATTTGGGGCAAATAAGAAAACTAATCAATTACAATATAAATACACTTTCGTAATTTGGGGTTTTCGCTTGTGAAATACAAAAGCCATTTTTTCAAATGTTCAATTTCATAAGGTAATAAGTTTCTAACTGCCTTTTTTAATTCTTTTACAAATAATTCAGAATTAAAACTAACTCTTTCGAGCACCTCTTTCGTGTAATCATAAATCATTCTAGACATAACAAGTAGGTTTTAGATTAAATTTAATTGAGCTTGATAAATGTATCATTTTATTTTTCAAAAAAAAACAAAAATCACGATTAAGTGCGTTATTTTTAGTTAAAATACGTATTTTTACACAAATAGAAAGTTTTTTACTACTTTTTTAGTTTCCGGTAAAACCAAAGTTAGAACATAAAAAAAGGAACCCAATTGGCTCCTTTTATTTATATATTTTCAACAATTAGTAAACATTGTTTCAATTCTGGTTTTTCGATGACAAATTCAAAAAGCCATTCTTTTAATTTTTCTAATTCAAATGGTAACAATGTTTTGACTGCTTTTTCTAATTCTTTACTAAATAATAATAGATCAAAACTTACTCTCTCTAATATTGATTTGGTGTAATCAAACATAACTTTAGACATAACTAAGGATTTGAGGTTTAATATTTATTTATTGAAGTAAAATTACATTTTTTTTCAAAAACGTCCTATAGTAATAAACGTAATTTTATTAATATATTGTGTTGATAACAAAAAATAAATTAAATATTCCCTTTAGTCGCACGAAACATTTCTCTTTTACCTGGAGGACCTGCTAATTTTTCAACTGAAAAACCAACTTCAATCATACTCCTTTTAACAACACCTCTAGCAGCATAAGTGACTAAGACTCCATTGTCTTTTAATGAAGTAAACATTTTTCGAAAAATCTCAGTACTCCACAACTCTGGCTGCACTCGATATCCAAAAGCATCAAAATATATCAAATCGTATTTGGCCACATCATCAATGTCTTGAAAAAATTGTTTCCTTTTAGTCAAAACAAAATCCGAATCCAATATATTAACACTCCCCCAATCAGATTGATGCATTTCCTCAAAAACAGAAGAAAACTGATTTGCCTTTAGTTCACTGATATAATTCATCCCTAATAATTCCTCAGCACTAATCGGGAAAGCTTCCACTCCTGTATAATCGATTGATTGCATTAATCTTTTACTCTCAATGTATGTAATAAAGGCATTGAGTCCTGTTCCAAAACCTATTTCTAAAATGGCTACTTTTTTATTTGGAAACAAAGACAAGCCATTTTTAATAAATACGTGTTGTGCTTCTTGTATGGCTCCATGTTTAGAATGATAGCTTTCATTCCAGTCTTTAATATGAATGGTAGTGGAACCATCAAGTGTCTGTATTATTTCTCTTTCCAAAATATTTAAATTAAGTATTTAACACTCCTTTACACAGAAGTGGCCCAAAAATAACCAAAACAAAAACATATAATTGAAAAAAAAGCGCTTTTTTCATCTATAACCATACAAAACACATCAGATTTATTATTATTTTTAAAATATAAATAATTAACAATTTATTACCACATTTAATAGTATTATGACACCCTTTTTGGTCTTTTTTATTTAATTTTGCTAACTATTAAAGTTCCTTATGAAAATCCAATAGATTTTTCTTCATTTGCGATTCACTTTTAAAAAATAAAACAAAATAATACCCAACTATGAGTACAACTCAAACTAACAAAATTGAAATAAACAAAGTAGCTACTTCAAAAATAAACGAAGTAGATTTTGAAAATTTAAGCTTTGGTTCTGTTTTTACAGATCATTTATTAGAGTGTGATTTTAAAAATGGTGAATGGCAAAAACCCGTCATTAAACCGTACGCACCTTTTTTGTTAGACCCATCTGCACGTGTTTTTCATTATGGACAAGCTATTTTTGAAGGTATGAAAGCCTACAAAGATGAAGATGATTCCATTTGGCTTTTTAGACCAGATGAAAATTTCAATCGTTTTAATTCATCAGCGGTTAGAATGGCTATGCCCGAAGTTCCTGAAGAAATATTCATGGATGGATTGAATGAATTGCTTAAATTAGACCATGAATGGATAAAAAAAGGAGTAGGAAACACACTTTACATTAGACCATTCTTAATAGCTACAGGACATGGAGTTGTTGCAAATCCATCAGATGACTATAAATTCATGGTAATCTTGTCCCCTGCCAAAGCCTATTATTCTGGCGAAGTAAAAGTACTTATAGCGGAACATTACAGTAGAGCTGCTAATGGTGGAATTGGTGCAGCAAAAACAGCAGGAAATTATGCAGGGCAATTTTACCCAACTAATTTAGCTAACAAAGAAGGTTTCCAACAAGTAATTTGGACAGATGACGCTACACATACAAAACTAGAAGAAGCAGGAACAATGAACGTGTTTTTTAGAATAAATGACACTTTATTAACTGCTCCAGTAAGTGAAAGAATTCTTGATGGAGTGACTCGAAAAAGCCTAATTGATATGGCAAAAAAAGAAGGAATTAATGTAGAGGTTAGATCAGTAATTGTTTCTGAAATAATTGAAGCCGCTAAAAACGGAAGTTTAAAAGAAATATTTGGAGCAGGAACAGCAGCAGTAGTAAGTCCTATTAGCGGATTCTCCTACCGAAATGAATATTTTGAATTACCTAAAATCGAAAATTCAGTTGCATTACAATTGAAAGATAAATTAACAAACATTCAACACAAACTAGCTGAAGACACATTTAGCTGGACTGTAAAAGTTTCTTAATTCAAAAATATACTTGACTAAAAAAGAGCGATTTTCAAATTGAAAATCGCTCTTTTTTTATTTTAAAATTTTTGAAAAATCAGGTTTGAAATAATTTGGACCTTTCAACACCTTGCCATCTTCTCTATAAATAGGATTTCCATCTTCACCTAGCTTGCTCATGTTAGAACGTTGAATTTCATCAAAAACAGCTTCAATTTTATCTTGCAATCCATGTTCAATAATAGTTCCACAAAGAATATACATCATATCTCCTAAGGCATCTGCAATTTCTATTAAATCGTTATTTTTAACAGCATCTAGATATTCTTCATTTTCTTCTTTCATTAAATTATAACGAAGGATTTTTTTTTCTTCCACTAAATTGGCAATTGGAGTCTCACTATGCCCTATTCTAAAGGCAGTATGAAATTCTTTAACTGAATCTAATTGTTTACGCATAAGATTATTATTTTAATATAAATGAAAAGGCAAATTAGTAACTATTGTTATACAATTGTGTATTTTTGCAAAAAAAATTACAACTATGTTTAGTTCTGGACAATTGGTTTTTGCAGCTTGTTTTTTTGTTGCCTTTGTTATCGCGGCTATCTATTCGTATCGAAAAGATTTGGCTCTACACAAGACGTATTACAAAGGAAACTATAAAATCTTAATTGCCTTTCTTCTCTTTATTGGGTTGTTATTTATTATAAAAATATATTTCAAAAGGTAATCGGTTTAAATTGATTAGACAAGAATTACAACAAATTACCGAATCCGAAATAAATTAGAGAAATTACTATCTCCAAAAAGCAGATGGCTTCGTGAAATTTGCATGAAATAGTAATCTAAAAACGTCAATACCATAACGTATTTTTAATTTTCTAAAGGTAAAAAGCTATAGTTTTTAGAATAAAACAACATCTGCTCTGCAAATGTTTTAGGCTGTTTAACTTCAACACTTATCACTTCACCTTTAGCATCCAACTTTGGAATCAAAACCGGATTTACAAAACCACTATATGGAGCCGATGTAAATTGTTTGTTTCGTTCTAAAACTTCTGCGTGTAATTTCTGATCGACTTTTACACCATAATTTTCAACTAAAGACTTAGCTGCTTCATAATCGCCTTCTGATTTAATGCGTTGCACTTCCCTTAATAGTTGACCAAACAAATCGTGTAACTTTTCATAATTAGTGATATTGATAAAAGTTTTACCATTACGATTTAATTTTTCAATCACATGGTCTTTTACCCCTTTTTCATAAACCCAAGCGCTTACCCATTGACGGTTTCTCATGTGAGCTTCTTCGATGTCAGCCCCCAATTCTATTCGGATTAATTGGGACAACAAGCCATTTCGAATATAGCTATCATAAGATTCCATTCCAACTTTTTTCCAATCATCAACCAAACCCAATTCTTGTATTTTAGAATCATACAAATAATACAATGCAACCAAATCAGCTCTACCTTCTTCCAACGTGGAAGCATAACTTTTTAATGTTTCTTTTGGCGTTCCAACACCTGGATTAATTTGTCCTGAAGCATGGCCTACAAC
>JAHEBK010000005.1:0-15174 GCA_024642295.1 Flavobacterium sp.
TATTATATGACTTGCTATTACTGCTTTATCACGATGTAAAACTACATAAGAACCCACGATTCACCTTACAAATAAAGGCGTTTATGGTAGAATGACCCCGTTTGAGAGTGAATGGATGTCAAATCTGGGTGAATGGATGAATTTTAAATTTCTAGGTAATTCCCACTGGAAATTTCAGCTATAATGAGATCTATATTTGCCTTATACGATTTAGAGAAAGGCAATTTGATAGCTGTATTTTTGATATAACACACTGAATTTCCGGTATGTATCCTTGAAATACAATGACTATTGACAATATAACTGTTGTGAATACGAACAAAAGGATAAGAAAGAACTCCTTCAAAATGCTTTAAAGTCTTAAAAGCGGTAATCATTTCTCCATTATTCAAATGGATGTCGGTAGAATTGTTGTCTGCTTGAAAATAAGCGATATCTCTTGTGTCTATATACCTATAATCGCCATAAGACTTAATACATAATATGAGTGGCTCATTATTTAAAGAAGTTTCAGGTATAGTAAGCTTTGGATTAACTACGGTTTCAGGTTCAGCTTTAGGGTAATCTGACCTTATTTGATCATTTGATTTGGATTTTTGAATCTTCAATAATGATTTAACCATATCAATGCGAGTTAGCGGTTTGATAAAATAATCAGCCACCTCATATTGAATGGCTTCAAAAGCTAACTCCTTTTTGGAAGTAGTAACAATAATTTTAGGAACAATATTTAAATACCTATATAATTCACTTATTAGTGCCAATGATAAATTACTTTTTTTATCAGCTGGTTCAATCTCAAGAAAAATCAATTGTGGTTTGTGCTCCAGGATTAGATTAAGCCCTTCATCATAATTAGTAGCAACACCCAAAAATGTAAGCTCCAAAAAACCATCAGTGATAGTTTTCGTCTCTTTGGCATTTTCTTGATTGTCATCAATAATAATGTATGAATAATTCATATGGGGTACTTCCTAATTAAATTAGATAGCACAACAGTAGCATAAGTTGAAGAATCACTCCAACTATTTAAGGTTTAATTATTTAAGGTAGTTTTGGGAAACTATATTAAAAAAGTGATTTTTAATCAAAAAAACCACCCTTTTAATATGTTAAAAATAAACATTTAACTTATTTATTTGGCTAGTTAACAACAGAAATCGATGAACTGTTAATACTAATTGATAAAAAGTAAATAAATCCGATTAAGAGCGTAAAGCATTCTCTATCAATACTTCATTTTAGGATTATTTCTTACACTTAATAATTCCACAACAAAAAAAAGCGCCCCAAAATAGAGCGCTTTTTACTATTAATTTTTCTTAAATCTACATTTTCATCAACCAATTTTTCATAGAAACCTCATTTTCTATAATTGATTTCAAATCAGCAATATTTACACGATCTTGTTTCATCGTATCTCTATGGCGAATGGTCACGGTTTGATCTTCGATTGTTTGATGATCTACCGTAATACAAAACGGAGTCCCTAACGCATCTTGTCTTCTATAACGACGTCCTACAGCATCTTTTTCATCATAAGTCACATTGAAATCCCATTTCAAATCGGCAATAATTTGATGTGCTATTTCTGGCAATCCATCTTTTTTAACTAACGGCAATACCGCTGCTTTAGTTGGTGCTAAAACGGTTGGTAATTTCAAAACAGTTCGTGACGAACCATCCTCTAACTCTTCTTCTTTTAATGAAGTAGCAAAAACTGCCAAGAACATCCTGTCTAAACCTACAGAAGTTTCTACTACATAAGGCACGTAGTTCTTATTTAGTTCAGCATCAAAATACTGTAATTTTCTACCCGAATATTGTTCGTGTGCTTTTAAATCGAAATCAGTTCGAGAATGAATCCCTTCCAATTCTTTGAATCCAAATGGAAAGTTAAATTCGATATCGGCTGCTGCATTAGCATAGTGTGCTAACTTTTCATGGTCATGAAAACGGTAATTTTCTTTTCCTAGACCTAAAGACAAATGCCATTTTAGTCTTGCTTCTTTCCAAAACTCATAATGTTTCATTTCCTCGCCAGGACGTACAAAGAATTGCATTTCCATTTGTTCAAATTCACGCATACGGAAAATAAATTGTCTTGCAACAATTTCGTTTCTAAATGCTTTTCCTGTTTGAGCAATTCCAAATGGAATTTTCATACGGCCAGACTTTTGAACATTTAAGAAATTTACAAAAATTCCTTGAGCCGTTTCAGGACGTAAATACAAGTCCATAGCAGAATCCGCTGATGCACCTAACTTAGTTCCAAACATCAAATTAAATTGACGCACTTCAGTCCAATTACGAGACCCCGACTCTGGACATGCAATTTCTAATTCCTCAATTAGTAATTTCACATCTTCTAAATCTTCATTCCCTAGAGAACGAGCCATACGCTCTAGAATCTCTCTTTCTTTGGCTTTGTATTCAACAACTCTAGCATTTGTAGTAACAAATTCTTGCTCATTGAAAGCGTCTCCAAAACGAGTTCTCGCTTTTTCGATTTCTTTGATTGCTTTTTGATTTAGCTTTTCAGCATAATCTTCAATCAAAACATCGGCTCTATATCTTCTTTTTGAATCTTTATTATCAATTAATGGATCGTTAAAAGCATCTACGTGACCAGAAGCTTTCCAAGTTGTTGGATGCATTAATATTGCGGCATCTAAACCTACAATATTTTCATTCATCTGAACCATTGCTTTCCACCAATATTCACGGATGTTCTTTTTTAACTCAACACCGTTTTGTGCATAATCATATACTGCACTCAAACCATCGTAAACTTCGCTTGACGGAAAAATAAATCCGTACTCTTTTGCATGCGAAACTACATTCTTAAAAATATCTTCTTGTTTTGCCATGATGCAAAAATATAAAAAGTGAAGATAAAAAAAAGAAAATACCTAAAGATTGAAGCATTGATTTTCATATTTTTATAAATAAATCTTTAAGTCGATGTTGCAACCCATTATAAATCTGTTTTTCCCTCCTGTTTGTGCGGGCTGCAATGCACTGCTATTCTCAAATGAAACAATTATTTGTACCCATTGCCGCCACGAAATACCAATAACCAACCATCATTTAATGACAGATAACGAAGCATTCAAAAAATTTTATGGGCGAATAGACGTCAAACATGCATCTGCTTTGTTTTATTTTCACAAAAAAGGGATTGTACAAGAACTGATTCATAATTTAAAATACCGTGGTCACGAAGAAATTGGTACTTTAATAGGAGAATGGTATGTTGAAGATTTAAAAACTGTTTCTATTCTCAAAACAGCACAAGTAGTAATCCCTGTGCCACTTCACCCTAAAAAACATAGAGAAAGGGGATTTAATCAAGTAACCTCTTTTGGAAAAGCACTAGCAAAGGGATTAGCTATAGAATACAATGACCAACTATTGATTCGGAAGTTATATTCCAAAACGCAGTCTAAAAAAAACTTACTAGGCAGAACCGAAGGAATTGAGTCTCTCTTTGACGTTAACTTTACAAATGATGACCAAGGCAAACATTTTATTCTAGTTGACGATGTTATCACGACTGGAGCGACACTAGAGGCATGTTGTCGCGCTTTGTTAAAAATCCCAAATATTAAAATCAGTATTATTTGTATGGCAATGGCACAATCCTAAAAATCACAGTTGATAAAACCAACATTAAACAACATCTTAACACAATTGCGTTAAATAATAACAAAATAGAATTTTCAATTCCAAAGTTAAATGTTTAAATTTGAATAAATTTTTATAAATCTTTAAACAAAAATACATCATGGCTTTTGAATTACCACAATTACCTTATGCGTATGCTGCTTTAGAACCACATATTGACGCAAGAACAATGGAAATCCACCATTCTAAGCATCATAATGCTTACACTACCAACCTGAATGCTGCAATTGCAGGAACAGATATGGAAGGAAAAACAATTGAAAACATCCTTATCAACCTTGACATGAGCAATGGTGCTGTTCGTAACAACGGTGGTGGTTTTTACAACCATAACTTATTTTGGACTGTTATGGCTCCAAATGCAGGTGGTTTACCTACAGGAGAATTATTAGATGCTATCGAAAGTGCTTTTGGTTCTTTTGAAGAATTCAAAGCTAAATTTAGCAAAGCTGGTGCAACTCAATTTGGTTCAGGATGGGCTTGGTTATGCGTTCAAAAAGGCGGGAAATTAGACGTTTGCGGAACTCCAAACCAAGATAATCCATTAATGCCAGGTGTTGGTTGTGGAGGAACTCCAATCTTAGGAATGGACGTTTGGGAACATGCTTACTACTTAAACTACCAAAACAGAAGACCAGACTACATTGAAGCTTTTTTCAGCGTAATCAACTGGACTGAAGTTTCAAGAAGATATGCTACTGAAAAATAATCTTTTTTAGATAAAAGCGTTTAGAAATAGACAAATGACTACAAAGTTGTTTGTCTATTTTTTTTGTAAATATCTTTCTTTAACCCAAAATCCGCATTAGGATTTTTTCACGCAGATTTTGCAGATTTCCGCAGATTTTATGTGATAAAATAAGTTAAGAATCTGTGTATATTCGTTAAATTGCTGTTATCTGTGTTCGAATGCGTAATTTAAGTTTAATCATTCTTAAGAAACCTTATTCCAACAAAAAAGACGAATAAACACTAAGCTTATTCGTCTTTTTTTATTCTATTTCCTTTTCTCAAGTCTCTTTATTATTCTGACTTAATGCCAATAAAAAAGGTGGAATTTCTTCCACCCTTTTTGCCCCAAATCTACCATAAACTTAACCTACTAATGTTATGGTGAGACAAATTTATAGCAGGAATGTTTTTTAAACAAAAAATTCAGATAAACAACTTATAAAACCGATTAATTACCTAATCCTCCGCTTAGTATGCTCTTGCATCTTTACCTTCGTAGAAATTCATAAAAGCTCTATTCACAACCCTATTTCCTCCAGGTGTAGGATAATCCCCTGTAAAATACCAATCCCCTAAATTCTTAGGGCAGGCAACATGCAGATCTTCAACTGTTTGAAATATAATTTTGACTTCTGCATTAATTTCTGGAGAACTTAACATCTCAGCTATTTTATTTGAAACTTCTTGAGGCTCAAATGGCGCATAAATTGCTGTTACATAATTAACTACATCTGCATCTTTAAAGCTTTCTTGCGCTTTACATTTAGCATACACTTCGTCAACAATATGATACAAATTTCTTTCTTTCAAAAGCTCCAAAGCAGCTCTAAATGCAACCAAACCTTCTAGCTTCGCCATATCAATTCCGTAACAATCAGGGAATCGTATTTGTGGTGCCGAAGAAACTATTACAATTCGTTTAGGACTTAGTCGATCCATCATTTTGATAATACTCTTTTTAAGAGTTGTCCCTCTAACAATACTATCATCAATAATCACCAAATTATCAGTAGGCTTTATCACACCATAAGTCACATCATATACGTGCGCCACCAAATCATCGCGACTACTGTCCTCTGTAATAAACGTTCGAAGTTTTGCATCTTTAATAGCTACTTTTTCTGTTCTAATTTTTACTGCTAAAAGTTCTTTTAAACTAGCTTCGGTAAGCGTGTGTCTATTTTCTAGAATAAAATTATTCTTTCTTTGATTTAAGAAATCCTGTGCAGCTTCAACTAATCCATAAAACGACGTTTCAGCTGTATTAGGGATATATGAGAACACCGTATTATCTGTATCCTGCTCAATTGAGTCTAATACTGCAGGCAAAATTAATTTTCCTAAATTTTTTCTTTCTTGATATATTTCAGCATCACTTCCTCTAGAGAAATAAATACGTTCAAATGAACATGCTTTTTTAACTGTTGGCACCAAAATTTCTTTCATAGAAACTGCACCATTTTTCTTGATAATCAAAGCATTTCCTGGTTCAATTTCTTGAACTTTTTCAAAAGGAACATTGAATACAGTTTGAATTACTGGTCGTTCAGATGCCACCACTACTACTTCGTCATCTTGATAAAAATAGGCGGGACGAATTCCAGCTGGATCCCTAAAGACAAAAGCATCACCATGACCTAAAAGTCCTGCCATTGCATACCCTCCATCTAGATTTTTAGCAGAACGTGCTAATATCTTCCCAACATCTAATCTTTCAGCAATTACAGGAGAAGCTTCTTGTTTGTTCAAGCCTTCGGCTTTACAATCTTGGTACAATTGCATCACTTCTTTATCCAGAAAGTGTCCAATTTTTTCCATCACAGTAACGGTATCTGCCATTTCTTTTGGATGTTGTCCTAATTCAACTAAGTTTTCAAAAAGTTCTTTAACATTGGTCATGTTAAAATTCCCTGCCAAAATAAGGTTACGATGCATCCAGTTACTTTGTCTTAAAAAAGGGTGTACACTTTCAATACTATTTTTTCCGAAAGTTCCGTAACGCACATGTCCTAAAAACAATTCACCTAAATAAGGAATATTTTTCTTCTGCATTCTAACATCATCCGCATACTCAGGATGAATTGCCATTTCCTCGTTAATTCTCTCATTTATCTGAGCAAAAACATCTTGAATTGGTTGCGATTGATTAGAACGAACTCTACTTATATAGCGTTCTCCTGGTTCCACATCCATTTTTATACTAGCAAAACCGGCACCATCTTGTCCACGATTATGCTGTTTCTCCATCATTAAATACATTTTTTGTATTCCGTAAAAAGCCGTACCGTACTTTTCTTTGTAAAATTCAAGCGGTTTAAGTAGTCTAACCAAGGCTATTCCACACTCATGTTTTAATGCGTCGCTCATTGCTGTATTATTTGTAGTATTATTATTTTAAAAATTTAAATTGATGCTGAAAATGTATTTAGTTAAAAACAGCATACTTTTTACAAAACAAAAAAGCCCCATTTTACGGGACTTTAAAGCACTATATTTCTATATCAAACTGTGTCAACGATTTAAACTGTTTTAATCTTGACGCTACTTCTTTCTTATCTAAAGCGACCATTCTGTCCGTTCCAAATTTTTCTACACAAAAGGAAGCCAAATTAGAACCATAAATAATAGCGTTTTTCATGTTTTCAAATGACACATTTTCACTTTGCGTAATAAAACCCGTAAATCCACCTGCAAAAGTATCTCCTGCACCTGTTGGATCAAAAACCTCTTCTAGTGGTAATGCAGGAGCAAAAAACACTTCTTTATCATGAAACAATAATGCTCCATGTTCTCCTTTTTTGATAACCACATATTCAGGTCCCATGGCTTGAATTTTGGCAGCTGCTTTTACTAATGAATATTCACCCGATAACTGTCTCGCTTCTTCATCATTAATTGTAATAACATCTACTCTTTTAATTACTTCTAATAATTCAGGCAAAGCACAATCCATCCAAAAATTCATGGTGTCTAAAACCACTAATTTTGGTTTGGTTTCCATTTGATCCAAAACACTGCTTTGTACTAATGGATGTAAGTTCCCTAACATCACTACATCAGCATTTTTATAATCTTGTGGTACTTTTGGCTGAAAATCAGCTAATACATTTAACTGGGTATCTAAGGTATCTCTTGAATTTAAGTCGTTATGATAACGACCACTCCAAAAGAATGTTTTTCCTCCTTTGACCACCTCAAGTCCTGAGATGTCAATATTTCTTTCAATCAATAAATCTAAATATTCTTGTGGAAAATCATCTCCAACTACAGAAACTATGGCAGACTTTAAGTTAAAAAAAGAAGCAGACAATCCAATGTAAGTTCCTGCACCACCTAAAATTTTATCTGTTTTACCAAAAGGAGTTTCAATTGCGTCGAAAGCGACTGTTCCAACAATCAATAATTTATTCATTTTATGAGTTTCGAATTAAAGTGCAAAGATAGTTTATAAGTTTGATAGTTGCAAAGGTTCAAACTCGCAAAATTATCATAAAAGTTTACCCTCTTCTTTTTCATAAAAAGCATCGATAGAAAGAGTACTACCCTCCGAAGCCATCACCGCTAATTGATCACATCTTTCGTTCTGAGGATGATTATTATGACCTTTAATCCATTTAAAATCAACTTGATGTTTCCGATAACTAATTAAAAAGCGTTTCCATAAATCTGGATTTTTTTTTCCTGAAAAACCTTTTTTCTCCCATCCAAAAACCCATTTTTTCATTACAGAATCCACCACATATTTAGAATCTGAAACAACCAATACTTTTGTATCGGGATTTTTAAGTTTTTCCAATCCTACTATTACAGCAAGCAACTCCATTCTATTATTGGTAGTATATCGAAAACCTTCAAAAAATTCTTTCTTATAAGGAGTACCCACTTTTTCCATAACAAGTCCATAGCCTCCTCTTCCTGGATTTCCTTTTGCTGCGCCATCAGTATAGATATGGACATCGTAACTCATTTGAAAAATTATATAGTTGAAATTAAGATTAGCTCTCTAAGATTCTAACAACTCAGCAATTACTTCAGGAAAATACTTATGCTCTAATTCATGAATTTTAGAAGCCACCTCTTCTGATGTTTCAGTTCCAGAAAGCACAAAACTCTTTTGAAAAATCACCCCACCTTCATCATAATGTTCATTTACATAATGTATTGTGATTCCTGTTTCCGCTTCATTATTTTCAACCACTGCATTATGAACATGCATCCCATACATCCCTTTCCCGCCATATTTGGGCAACAATGCTGGATGAATATTTATCACTTTATTAGGATAATCTGCAATAATAGTTTCAGGGAATTTTAATAAGAACCCTGCCAAAACAATTAAATCAGGTTGAATAGAATTTATTTTTTGTAAGAATTCATTTTCAAACAATTGCGTTTTAGAAAAAACTTCTGCTTCTATACCATATTTTTTTACTCGTTCAATTACACCTGCTTTTGGGTTATTTGTAAAAACCCCAACAACTGTAACTTTATCACCAGAAGTGAAATATTTTATAATATTTTCTGCATTAGTCCCCGATCCTGAAGCAAAAATCGCAATTTTTTTCATTATTATTAGAATTATATTTAACGCAAAAAAAGGAATAAAAAATGAAAATAAATAACTTAATAGAAGCTTTATTTCAATTTATTTTTTAAATTAGTTGACACATTTATTAACTAATTGATTGTTTTAAAATAAAGTTTTTTATTTTTGCGGTCAAATTAAATTCTAAAATTAAAGATTATGTCAGACATTGCATCAAGAGTAAAAGCGATTATCGTAGACAAATTAGGCGTTGACGAAAACGAAGTTGTAACAGAAGCAAGCTTCACTAATGATTTAGGAGCTGACTCATTAGACACCGTTGAGCTTATTATGGAATTCGAAAAAGAATTTGACATTCAAATTCCAGACGATCAAGCAGAGAACATTGCTACTGTTGGTCAAGCTATTTCTTACATCGAAGAAGCTAAAAAATAATAAAACATGCACCCGTTTACACTATTGTATTCGGGTGTTTTTATTATTTTAAAGAATGAAATCAAGATTGAAATTCAATCAAAACGATATATAAAATGTAATACCCACTGCTTTTTTGTACCATTACAAAAACAAAGAGTGGGTTTTATTTGTTTAAAGTAACAAAATAGACAAGTTATGGAATTAAGGCGAGTTGTTGTAACAGGTTTAGGTGCTCTTACTCCTATTGGAAATACTGTTGAGGAATACTGGAATGGGTTAATTAGTGGTACTAGTGGAGCTGCTCCCATCACCTATTTTGACGCTTCAAAATTCAAAACTCAATTTGCATGTGAACTAAAAAACTTTAATGTAGAAGATTTTTTAGACCGAAAGGAAGCCAGAAAAATGGATCGTTATGCTCAATACGCTATGGTCTCATCTACTGAGGCTATGGAAGACGCTAATTTTGATTTAGATAAAATAGATAAAGATCGCGCTGGAGTAATCTGGGGATCTGGAATTGGAGGTTTAGAAACTTTTCAAATAGAAGTTTTAAACTTTGCTGCTGGTGATGGCACACCAAAATTCAACCCTTTCTTTATTCCAAAAATGATTGGTGATATTGCTTGTGGTCACATTTCTATTAAGTATGGCTTTAGAGGGCCAAACTTTGGAACTGTTTCTGCATGCGCTTCTTCTACAAATGCTATTATCGATGCCTTCAACTACATTCGTTTAGGACATGCAGATATCATGGTAACGGGTGGTTCTGAAGCTGCTGTAACCATTGCAGGTATGGGTGGATTTAATGCACTACATGCTTTATCAACTAGAAATGATGATCCAAAAACCGCTTCCCGACCTATGGACAAAGACAGAGATGGATTTGTTTTAGGTGAAGGTGCTGGTGCTTTAATATTAGAAGAATATGAACATGCAATAGCTCGTGGTGCTAAAATATACTGCGAAGTAGGTGGTGGTGGTATGTCTGCAGACGCACACCACATTACTGCTCCACACCCAGAAGGAATTGGTGCTAGAAATGTGATGTTGAACTGTTTAAGAGACGCTGGGTTAAAACCTACAGATGTTGACGGTGTAAATATGCACGGAACTTCAACTCCTCTTGGAGATTTAGCCGAATCAAAAGCTATCCTACAAGTATTTGGAGATCATGCCTATACCATGAACTTGAATTCTACAAAATCAATGACTGGTCACTTATTGGGTGCAGCTGGAGCTATTGAAACAATTTCGACAATTCTTTCTATGAAACATGGAATTGTACCTCCAACAATCAATCATATTACAGATGATGAGAGTATTGATCCAAAATTAAACTTCACTTTTAATACTCCTCAAAAAAGAGAAATGAAAGTTGTAATGAGTAACACTTTTGGTTTTGGTGGTCACAATGCTTGTGTATTGATGAAAAAATTAGAATTGTAATTATATCTATGCGTATTTTAAAAAAAATATTTTCAAAATCCCGTTCTCAAGAAGACGGGATTTTTTTTGATGCTATAGAAAAAATACTAGGCTTCAAGCCAATCAAAATTGACCATTATAAAAAAGCTTTTACCCACCGATCTGTAAACAAATTAAGCGGAGATGGCAATCCTATTAATTACGAACGTTTAGAATTCTTAGGTGACGCAATGTTAAGCTCTGTAATTGCAGCTCATTTATTTAATGAAGCCCCTCTTGGAGATGAAGGCTACTTAACCAAAATGCGCTCTAAAATTGTTAGTAGAGAACATCTTAACGAACTTGGAAAAGATTTGAACCTAATCAAATTTGTCGAAAGCAAGGTACCCGTACAGCATTTTGGGGAGAACATCCATGGAAATATTTTTGAATCATTAATTGGAGCCATTTACCTTGACAGAGGATATATATACTGTGAGAAATTCATTCAAAAAAGAGTAATCATTCCATATGTTGATATTTCTCGATTAGAAGGTAAAGTAATTAGTTATAAAAGTTTGGTTATCGAATGGTGTCAGAAAGAAAAGAAAATATTTCACTACGACATTTTCGAAGATAATGGTATTGACGGACAACGTCTTTTTGGTGTAAAATTAAGCATTGACGAAAAAGTTATTGCAAAGGCAAGAGCTACCTCTAAAAAGAAGGCTGAAGAAAAAGCATCACAGCGTGCCTATTTTGCATTTCAATCACAAATGGATAAAAAGTAGGAAAAACAAACCAAAACTACAACGTTTGCGTTTGGAATTTAACTAAATCATTACAATATCAGTACTTATACTTAGATAGAAATGCTATATTTACATCTTGATTTAGAAGTAATATGGCTATTCACAAATTAGAAATTGGCGAATTTGACGAAATAGATTATTATCTAATTGCGATACATACGTCGTTAGAAGATTATCGGATAGCCTATTTCATCAATCAAAAATTGCCCATAAATTTAGGCAAAAGCAAAGACGAAGTTCATATTCAGATTAAAGACGGAGAAACACAATTTTCCAGATTTTATTTTTATGATGCTGAGAATGCTGTTTCGTGGAATTTGATACAAAACAAGAATGAGGTTTTTCAACAAAAACGATTAAACACTCAAGATTTGTTTTCAGAAACACCATTAGAAATAGCAACAAAGGTTTATTTGCTGCCTGAATTTAAAAAAGCAGATTATTTTTTAAAAATAGAAAATACAGCAGACATGATAAATGTGTCTGAAATAAAACAAATATTAAATACAATTGAAGACATAACTACGGCCTATACTGTAGATACGAATCAAATAAAATCAAAAAACAATTTAATTTTCTAACAACAATGAGTACAAACAAAAAAACCAAAATTGTAGCTACCCTAGGACCGGCGTGTAGTACAAAAGAAATCATCAAAGACATGATTGATGCTGGGGTAAATGTCTTCAGAATTAATTTTTCTCATGCAGATTATGAAGGTGTAAAGGAAAAAATCAATTTTATCAGAAGTCTTAATGAAGAGTTTGGTTATTCAACAGCAATTTTAGCAGATTTACAAGGACCTAAACTTCGTGTAGGAGTAATGGAAGATGGAGTTGTCGTTAATGATGGTGATCTAATTACTTTTACTACAGCTGAAGATATTATTGGTACAGCAGATAAAGTATTCATGAAATACCAAAATTTCCCCAACGATGTTAATCCTGGGGAAAGAATCTTATTAGATGATGGTAAACTTATTTTTGAAATTGTTTCGACAGATAAGAAAACTGAAGTAGTTGCTAAAGTTGTTCAAGGTGGTGAATTGAAATCTAAAAAAGGGGTAAACCTTCCTAATACAAAAATTTCTCTTCCTGCATTAACAGAAAAAGATATCGCTGATGCCATTTTTGCTATTGGACAAAAAGTAGATTGGATTGCACTTTCATTTGTTAAAACGCCACAAGATTTAAAAGACTTACAAGAATTAATAGCGGAAAATTCAGAAGTTAAAATTCCAATCGTAGCCAAAATCGAGATGCCAGAAGCTCTTGAAAACATGGACAAGATTGTAGCTTACTGTGACGCTTTAATGGTTGCTCGTGGTGACCTAGGTGTTGAACTTCCTGCACATGAAGTGCCTTTGGTTCAAAAAGACTTAATCCGTAGAGCTAAAATGGCTCGTATCCCTGTCATCGTTGCTACGCAAATGATGGAAACAATGATCACTAGCTTAACGCCAACAAGAGCCGAAGTAAATGACGTTGCTAACTCTGTAATGGATGGCGCTGATGCAGTAATGCTTTCTGGAGAAACAGCAGCAGGTAACTACCCTGTTCAAGTTATCCAAAAAATGACTCAAATTCTTGAAGCAGTAGAAAACTCTCCACTAATTCAAGTTCCACAAAACACCCCACAAATTAGAACAAAACGTTTTATTACTAAAACTGTTTGTCGTCAAGCTGCTATTATTGCAAACACTATGGGTGCTAAAGCAATTTGTACGATGACAAACAGCGGTTATACTGCTTTCCAAGTATCTGCCTGGAGACCTAACTCTCATATTTTAGTTTTTACCCCTAATAAAAGAATCCTTACGCAACTAAGTTTGTTATGGGGAGTAAGAACTTTTTACTACGATCAAGACGTAAGTACGGATGATACGGTAACAGATGTTAATAGAATTGTAAAAGCATCAGGACTTGTTGAAAAAGGAGATTTCCTTATCAACCTAGCTGCAATGCCTATCAAAGAAAAAGGAATGGTAAACACCCTAAGAATTTCAGAAATAGACTAAACTTATTTAGCTAAAACATAAAATCCGTCTTGTTTAATTACATGACGGATTTTTTTATTGCTCTAAATTTCAAACTATTTCATAAAAAGTTTACTCACTCCTTGAACTTTCACAGCATAAATTCCTTTAGGAAAAATGCTAATATCTAATTTATACTCAGCGGCATCAACTACTTTATTCAGCATCATTTTACCTTGCATATCTACAATTTCAACAAGACCTAGAATTTCATTTTTAAAAGAAATATTTATATAATCCCCCTGAACAGGAATAGGATAAACTAACAATTTTTGGGAATCCACCCTATTTTTAGAAACACCTAAAATTGAACTAGATCCAAAGCCTACTTTTACACCTACATCAGCTGTTGTATAGGGAATACGAATTCCTCCCGAACCAAATTCTTCAGCACCTACATCAAAACTAGCAGCCCTAACTCCTCCAGTAATATCATTCATCAAAAAAGAATAACTACCTAACCCTGCATTAATAGCAGCACTACTACTTACTATTCTAAAGAAATCAGTACTGGTTGTAGCAATCAACCCTGAACTTACACTGGTATTACCATTAGTACTAGAAATATCCCAACTTCCACCTTGTCTTATATTTCCCTGATATAATGAGGTCCCTATGGGTGCTGTTACTTGTTGTATAGCCTTAGTCGTTGCATTGGCAATAAGATTATTACCCACTATTAAATTCTCGGGTGCTAATGTCAAATCACCTCCAATATTAGTTCCTATTCGTAATCCGTAATCACAATTCACAAAGGTGTTATTGATAATTGTTGTATTCTTTACTTGGTAATACCCATTTAAAGCCGAACTAACTCTCCCATTTGACACATTGATTCCCCCCGTACCATTAGAGGTCGATCCATCCAGTTTTTTTGAATTAACACCTTCAATATAATTATTAAAAATTTTGTGATTCTCTCCAATCACACGGATACCACCAGAAAAAAGATTGTTATTCGCAATAAAAAAATTACCATAAACTTCACAACTATTCCCATGTCTTAATGTCAAACAGCCTTGATAATCTCTAAAAGTATTGTTGTAGTATTTGTTATTACAGCTCTTATTCGAAATCACTTCAATTTCCCCACTAAAATCATTGAAGAAGTTCTCATACACTTCTGTAAAAGAATCAAACAATGAGGTGGCACTATTTCCGATTCGAATAGCATCTTGATCATTTAATGCATTTACCTCACCAACTGGGCTTCTGCTTGCAAAATAGTTATGATGAATTTTAGAATAATCGGGTTCTGAAGAATCTCTATTATCATTGATAATACTTCCCACACCATTCTTCCCTATGAAGGAACAATAACTTATTTCGTTATTTTGTCCATTTAATAGAACCCATTTAAAAGTTGAAGTTTCTTGAGCTGAAGTCCCATTATAGGAATCTATTTTAATATTAGTGAGTTTGCAATTATCACAATTTGTAGAACTTGCTTTAAATTCAACTACTGGATTGCTTATATTCAAGCCAGAAGGATTTCTAAAAATTACACCTTCAAAATTAATATAAGCACCACCCATTTT